>JBQCDC010000347.1:0-10984 GCA_051961575.1 Marmoricola sp. | reverse complement strand
GTGCGCGGGCTCGGTCAGCCGGGCTCCTCCGACGCTCGACACGAACACGTCCTTCTGCTGAAGGCTGAGCCCTACGTGCTGCTCGAGGATCGCGATGATCATGGCGACGCGAGCGCCGTCGACGCCTGAGGTGGTACGACGCGGCCGTTCGCCCGAATGACTGACCAGCGCCTGCACCTCGCTGAGCAGCGGACGCCGTCCCTCCATCGCGACGGCCACGCAGGTGCCGGGGACCGGGACGTCGCGGACGTCGTAGAACAGCCCGGTCGGATCGGCGATCGGCACGATGCCCTCGGCCGACAGGTCGAAGCAGCCGATCTCGTCAACAGGGCCGAAGCGGTTCTTCACCGCGCGCAGCATGCGAAGACGTGACGTCCGCTCGCCTTCGAAGTGGAGCACCACGTCGACGAGGTGCTCGAGGACGCGAGGCCCCGCGATGGAGCCGTCCTTGGTCACGTGCCCGATGAGGATCAGCATGATGTTGCGCAGCTTGGCCATCCGGATGAGAGCCGCCGAGACCTCCTTGACCTGCGTGATCCCACCGGGAACGCCGTCGATGTCGGCAGCCGACATGGTTTGAACAGAGTCGATGACCAGCAGGGTCGGCCGGCCGGTCTCGATGAGGGTGAGAACCGCCCCCAGGTCCGACTCGGCCGCGAGGTACAGCTCGTCCTCGATGCTGTTGGTGCGGTCGGCTCGCAGTCTCACCTGCGACGCCGACTCCTCGCCGGTGATATAGAGCGTGCGCTGTCCCTGTCGCGCTGTTTGAGCGGCCACCTCGAGCAGGAGCGTGGACTTACCGACGCCCGGTTCACCCGCGAGCAGGATCGCGCCTCCGGGTACTAGGCCGCCGCCCAGAACCCGGTCGAGCTCGCCGACGCCGCACGACCGAGCGAAGGACTGCTCGGCGGGCACCTCGCCGATCGGTACGGCGGCCGCTGTCACGGGTCCGGCAGCGGCGCGCGTCTTCGGCGCCGCGGCCTCGATCACGGAGCCCCACGCCTGGCACTCGCCACATCGCCCCACCCACTTGGCCGTCTCCCAGCCGCACTCCTCGCAGCGGTAGGCGGGCTTGGCGGGCTTGGTCGCGGTTTTGGCCATGGAAGCACCGTAGGAGTTCGCGCCGACATCTTTGCGACGACCCTTGGGAGAAGCCTGGGAGAATGTCCCTGTGGCCGACGTGAATCTCCCTCCCGAGACCCGCTGGCCCCGCCCGATCCCGACCATCGGCGACCAGACCAGCGCCGCCCAGCGCGCCGAGAACCCCGACGCTTGGGCGTTCCCCGACGACGCTCGCGAGGTCCTTGCCGACATCATCGGAGCGCGTCGCGACATCCGCCGCTACCGTCCGGACGCGATCCCAGAGCAAACGCTGAGATCCGTTCTGGCCGCCGGCCACCGCGCCCCCTCGGTCGGACACAGCCAACCATGGCGATTCATCGTCGTGACCGATCCCCAGACCCGCGAGCGCGCCGCGCGGATGGCCGACGAACAACGCCTCCGCCAAGCGGCCCAGATGGAACCGGACGCCGCTAGAAGACTCCTCGACCTCCAGCTCGAAGGCATCCGCGAGGCCCCTTACGGGATCGTCGTGGCCTGCGACCGCCGCACGCCGGCGGCCGGAGTCCTCGGCCGGGCGACGTTCCCCGACGCCGACCTCTGGTCCTGCGCCTGCGCGATCCAGAACATGTGGCTCGCTGCCCGCGCCGAGGGCCTCGGCATGGGATGGGTGACCCTCTTCGATCCGGACGAGCTCCACGAGCTGCTGGGCATCCCGGAGGGTGTCGTCACCCTCGGCTGGCTGTGCCTCGGCTGGCCCGACGAGCGTCCCCCGGAGCCAGGCCTCGAACGTGCCGGCTGGTCCAAGCGACAGCCGCTCGAAGACGTCGTTCTCCAGGAGCGCTGGCAGGAGGGTGCGTCGCCGACCTCGCACCTGCGCTCACCTGAACCCGCGGAGGTCGTCGGTGCGCGCGACGAGGGCGACCGCTTGCTCACGCCGCCGGGATCGCTCGGCCTCATCGATCGCTACCTGGACCGCTGGATCGCGGCGGCGCACCCGCGACCGGACCGTCCCGGCCTCCTTGTTCTGGCAGCGGGCCGCCATGGCGTCACGGCCCATGGGGTCAGCAGCTATCCCGACTCCGTGACCGATGACGTCGTCACCGCGAGTGAGGAAGGCGTCTCGGCTGCGGCCTCGGCTGCGGAGGCGATGGGCCTCACTTTCGCCGTCTACGACGCCGGCTCCACGACCGGAGATCTGGCGACCACGGACCCGCTCACCGCCGAGCGCGTCCAGCATCTCCTCGACGAAGGCCGGACCCATGGCGTCGCCTGGGGCACGCAGCACCCGCTCCTCGCCATCGGTGAGGTCGGCGTGGGCAACACGACGGTCGCCTCGGCGCTGGCCGCCTACTTCCTGAAGGCCGAAGTCGCAGACGTGGTCGGCCTCGGAGCGGGAGCAGACGCAGCGATGCTCGAGCGCAAGCGCGAGGTCGTCGAAGCAGCGCTACAGCGCGCCGACCCGCACACCCCCGAAGAAGCCCTCACCCAGCTCGGCGGTCCCGAGTTCGCCTACCTGACCGGCGTCATCCTCGGTGCTGCCTCCGAGCGCGCGGCCATCGTGCTCGACGGCCTCGCCACCAGCGTCTGCGCCCTCGCGGCCGTCGCGATGGAGCCCGGGGTCGCGGCCTACCTCGTCGCCGGACAACGCAGCCGGGAGCGCGCACATCAAGCAGTCCTTCAACACCTCGGCCTCGAGCCGATCCTCGATATCCGTCTGCGCGCCGGTGAGGGGGTCGGAGCCGCGATGGCAGCCCGACTCCTGACCGACGCCCGCCACCTCCGATCGCGGGTCGCCAGGACCGAGGACGCCGAGTGAGTTTGGAGCGCCTGCGCGCTGCCCGACGCGTGCTGATCATCGGGGGAGCGAGGTCCGGCAAGTCCAGCCTGGCCGAACGCCTCCTCGCCGACGAGCCCGCCGTCGACTACGTCGCGACCTCGGCGGTCGAGACCGACGCCGAGTGGAACGCGCGTGTCGAGCTCCACCGCAAACGTCGGCCCGAGCACTGGCGAACCCTGGAGTCGACGGACCTTGTCGCCCTCCTTGGCTCAGATGGCCCGCCCCTGCTGATCGACTGCCTGACGGTCTGGCTCACTCGGATGATGGATCGGCACGACGCCTGGAACGACGACGCCTGGCCCGAGGCCGAGCCCCGCCTCGTCCATGATGTCGACGCTCTCGTCGATGCCTTCAAGAACACCCGGCGACGCGTTGTCCTGGTGACCAACGAGGTCGGGCAGGGCGTGGTACCGGCGAGCGCTTCCGTCCGACGCTTTCGCGACCACATGGGCTGGGCCAACCAACGCATGGCAGCCGTCAGCGACGAGGTGGCCTGGTCGGTCGCCGGCCGCTTCGTGCTCCTGGAGGAACTGTGAGCAGAGGCTCCATGACGCGCGGACTCCTGCCGGTCTGGGCGGACGCCTTGCGGCTGGGCTTCGGAACGCTCACCGCCATCCGTGTCCCCGCACCTCGCAGCGCCGACAAGGCACGCGCCGGTTGGGCCATGACGTTCGCACCACTCGTCGGGACCGTCCTGGCCGCGATCGCGATCGCACTGGTGGAGGTCATCGGCCACGTTGGCTACGGCGTCGTGGTCGGGTTCTTGGTGATCGGCCTCTTCGCGTACCTCACTCGAGGCATGCACCTCGACGGGTTGGCGGATGCAGCCGACGGGCTGGGCGCCGCCAAGGGCGGGATCGCCGATCCGACACGCGGCCTCGAGGTCATGCGTCGCGGGGATGTCGGACCGTTCGGGGTGGTGACGCTCGTCGTCGTCATCGGATTGCAGGCAACGGCGCTGGGCGAGCTGCTCTCCGTCGGACACGGCCTCGCGGTCGTCGTCCTCGCCCTGGTCGTGAGCCGCTTCCTGTTGTCGGTTCTCTGCATGCGCGGCGTTCCCGCCGCGAGGACCGAGGGTCTCGGCCCGCTCGTCGAGGGGTCGGTGGGTGGCGCCCAGGTGATCGGGTCAGCGCTGCTGAGCTGCGGGCTCGTCGCCGCGTTGTGGGCGCTGTTGTCGATGGACAGCGCTCAACACCTGCCGAGTGCCGGTACCACGCTGGCAGCGGTCGGGTCCGGCGTCGCAGTCGGTGTGTTGTTCGCGCTGCGCTGCATCAAGCGGTTCGGCGGTCTGACCGGCGATGTGCTGGGCGCCTGCGTCGAACTGACCTTCACCACCGTGCTGATCGTCTCCGCGCTGATCGTGATGTAGGGCGGTCAGAATCGGCGATGCCAGAGGTTGACCGCGTACTCGACGCGAGTTCCTGAGTGCTCGGAGAGCGCGCGCTCGGCTGCGTCGGGTGGAAGCTCGATCCTGACCACATCCTCAAGCTCCTCGCGAGAGTCGAACTCCCAGGCGGTCAGCACCCGAAGTCGTGACCAGCCGTGGTTCTCCCAGAACGCTTCGACCGCTGCAGGATCCACGTCCGGGAAGCCCTCGCGGAACCAACCGCCGAAGGTGGAGCGCGTCGGATCGTTGTCGAGGACGACCGCCGTGCCGCCCGGACGCATCACTCGCCGGAGCTCCGCAAGCCCTGGTTCAGATCCGGGACCGAAGAAGTAGGCCCACCGAGCATGGGCGAAGTCGATCGACGCATCCGCGAGAGGGAGTGCGTCGGCCAGACCTTCGACAACCGTCACGTGATCGATCCGTCGGACTCGTCGCCGCGCGATAGCGGCCAGGTCCTGATGCGGCTCGACGCCGACCACGGATCGTGCGGAGGTCGCGAAGTGGGGAAGGTGGAACCCGGTGCCGCAGCCGATGTCGAGCACATCGCCGTCGGCCCAGTCGACGAGCGAGCCGATCGCAGCCCACACGAGCCCCTCACGATCGAACGCGCGGTTCTCGGTCTCGTAGGTGCCGGGGTGTCCCCAGATGTTGGGACTCGGACGGGCTCCGTCCAAAGCGATCAGAGGCGAACGTGACCCGAGGCGGTCTCGAACTGAACGGCGACGATGCCGGGGGAGCCGTTCGGAGCGACCCAGTCGACCTCGACGTCGTCGAGCGGGTGGTCCACCGGCTCGCCGAGCCACTGGCTCACCCGGTCGGGGTCGCCCGCGATCTCCAACGAGTGCAGGGAGACGTTGCCGGTGGCGCCGACGCTCGGGTGGTTGGCCGCTTCGGTCTCCCACTCGACGAAGAAGGGAAGCTGAGGGTCGGACTGCAGACCCTTGACGCCCAACTGCTTCCACTTGAGCTCAACGCCATCGGGACGGTGCCGGTTGCCGTTGACGGCCTCGCGACCGAGCCGCTTCTCGACCGAGGACATGTCCGAGACCGCGACGACCCAACCCATCCAGCCGCCACCGAGCTCGGTGCGCGCACGAACGGCCTGGCCGAAGGGTGCCTTGTCCGATGCCGGGTGGTCGAGCACCTCGACCACCTCGAGATAGGTGCCGCCCGGAAGGGGCAGCACCGCATTCCTTGTGCCGAAGCGCGGGTGAACCCCGCCATCTCGGAAGTCCTCACCGAGCTGTGCCGCGAGGCGGCTCGTGGTCTCGGTCAGGCCCTTGGGTCCGGCTGCGAAGACGATGTGGTCCAGGCGCATGTCGAGATTCTTAACCCTACGGAATTCGACACGGACACCGGGGGTGTCAACAGGCGTCGGTTAGAGTCCGTTAACTTGACGTCGAGAAAGCCGGATGGCGTGCGACGGATTCGCCGGATGCCAGCCGGGACTCGCAATGCTTCGCCAGCACGTCGTAGGCCTCTTGGCCCATGAGCGTGATCAGCTCGGTGGCATTGGACAGGTAGACCGGCTCCATCCCGACGTGCGCTTCGGTGTTGCCCGAGCAGTACCAGTCCAGGTCGTGCCCACCCGGACCCCAGCCCCGTCGGTCGTACTCGCCGATGGTGATCTCGTTGTAGGTCGTGCCGTCCGGTCGCTCGACGTCTCGGAAGCTGCGACGCAACGGCAACTGCCAGCAGACGTCCGGCTTGGTCTCGACGAAGTGGACTCCTTCTCGGAGAGCGAGCGCGTGCAGCGCGCACCCGTAACCACCCTCGAAGTCACGCGCGTTGTGAAAGATGAAGGCCTGCGATCCGTCGGCCGCCTGGACGGTGACAGTCTTGCGAGCGTCGTCCTCGAGCTCGACCCACTTCTTGCGCCGGAGCTTGCCGTTCTTCCCGACCACGAGCGACCGGTTCTGCCAGAGGTCGTCGTCCAGCTTCTCGGCCCACTCGGCGACGCGGTTCTCGTCGTCGCGATCGCTGAAGTGCGCCCCGAGCGTGCAGCAGCCACTGTCGGGCGACGTCTCATAGATGCCTGCGCATCCGTTCCCGAAGATGCAGGTCCATCGTGAGGTCAGCCAGGTGAGGTCGCACCGGTAGACCTGATCGGGGTCCGCCGGGTCGACGAACTCGAGAAAACTGCGCGGGAAGTCGAGATCCACCTCAGGCATTGGACGAGCCTATTCGTTCAGCGGCCACTGCACGTCCGCGAGCCCCGACACGCCCGGATGCAAGCATTTCGCACGGCGTGTCGCGACTTTTTCTCACGAACATCGTGACAACTCCCAATTCACACGAATAACCTCAGCCCCATGCGTATCTGGCGACGCACGCTCCGGCGTGTCCTCTTGACGCGACGGATGGTGGCCGTCGCGAGCGTTGCCGTGTGCATGGCTCTGCTCGGCGGACTGGTCAGCTCCGTTCCTGTCTCGGCGACCCCGCTCACCAATGACTACCCGGCCTATCTGCGGGCTCAGCCGCGGGACGCGCTCGTCGACCCCTGGTACTTCTACAGCCGCGAGTGCACCTCGTTCGTCGCCTGGCGGTTGAACAACGACAACCACCTGCCCTTCAGCAACAGCTGGGGCGGCGTCCACTGGGGCAATGCGTACCAATGGGCCGCGGCGGCGAGGGCGCTCGGCTTCGCGGTCAACAACACCCCGTCGGTGGGATCGGTCGCCTGGTGGAACGCGGGTTCGGCAAGCTCCCGCTTCGGCCACGTCGCCTGGGTCGCCAAGATCTACTCCGATCACAGCATCCTGATCGAGGAGTACAACTACGTCTCGGCCGGTAACTACTCGCAGCGTCACCTGTACCCGGGTACCTATAGCTGGCCGAGCGGATTCCTCCACGTCGGCGACCTGAAGATGACCAACACCGCGGCTCCGAAGGTGCCGGGTACACCGACCGTCGGCGCCACGCTGACCGCGTCGCCGGGAACATGGCGTCCGACAGGACTCGTCAGCTTCGCTTATGCCTGGTACTCCAACGGCGTCGCGATCTCGGGCGCTCGGTCACAGAGGTTCACGCCGACGGCGGCCCAACTCGGCCAGAAGCTCACCGTGAAGGTCACCGCGTCGATGGGCGGTGCGAAGTCGACGACGGTGACCTCGCCCGCCTCGGTCGCGGTCGTGGCCGGCACGCTGGTCGCCAGTGGTACCCCGGTTGTGGTGGGCGCGCCGCAGGTCGGAGTCCCGTTGGTGGCTCAGGGCGCGACCTGGAAGCCGACAGCCTCGGTGACGTATCAGTGGTACTCCAACGGCGTCGCCATTCCGGGGGCGACCTCGGCGACCTATACGCCCCAGGCATCGGACCTCGGCGCAACCATCACCGTCACCGCTACCGCGACAGCGACGGGCTACAAGACCGCTGCGGCGACCGCGCGGACGAAGGTCGGTGTCGTTCCCGGAGTCTTCAAGATCATCCAGAGTCCGAGCATTCGAGGCTGGACGACCACGACGGTCGGCACCCCGATTCGCGCCGTGCCCGGAACCTGGAGCCCGGTGGCGACGACCTACAGCTATCAGTGGTTCAACGGGACGACCGCCATTCCCGGAGCGACGTCCGCAAGCTTCACGCCCACCCCGGACCTGCTCACCAAGAAGCTGATGGTCAAGGTGACGGCCGCGAGTCCCGGCTACACGACTCGGACGTCGAGCTCGGGCTCGACGGTCGCCGTCGTCCCCGGCACCTTCACGGCTCCCGCGCTGGCCAGCCTGCCGACACCTGCCGTCGGGGCACCGCTGACGATCGACCCGGGCACCATCACCGGCACCACGACGCCGACGGTGTCCTACCAGTGGAAGGTCGGCGGGACGCCGATCCGGGGCGCCACCTCGTCGACGTACACCCCGACGCCGGGCCAGTTGGGCAAGCAGCTCTCCGTGACCGTCACGGCATCGGCGCCCGGCTACAACACGCTGACGCGCACGACGCCGCTCTCCAAGGCCGTCCAGCTCGGCACGCTGCATGTGGTCAGGCAGCCCAGCCTCCCGAGCAACCCGCGTTACGGAGTCGCCTATCACTACACGCCGGCCACCTGGTCCGCGACGCCCTCGAAGGTGACCTACCAGTGGTACGCCAACGGTGTCGCGATCAAGGGCGCGACGGGCTCGACCTACACGCCGAGCACGAGCGTCGTCGGTCAGAAGCTCTCGATGGTCGAGCGCGTATCGGCGACCGGCTATCACAACGCCTCGATCACCACGAGTGAGTCGGCGGTCGTGATGGGCGGAACCACCAGCGTCTCGCCGCGCCCCACCATCTCCGGTTCGGCACTGGTGGGTCACACCCTCACTGCCAAGGCCGGCGCTCCGTTCCCGAGCGACGCCACCCGGTCCGTCCGGTGGCTGAGGGACGGCGTCGCGATCCGCAACGCGACCAAGTGGACCTACACGGTGACCGCTGCGGACATCAGGCACCGTCTCACGGCTCGCGTCACCGTCACCCGATCGCTGTGGACCACGGCGAGCTTCACCAGCGCTTGGACCAGCACGGTCGTGTCGCCGGGAACCATGGTCTCGCGGGTGACACGCCTCTCCAACGGCAAGATCCGCATCACGGTGACGGTCACCGCTCCCGGTGTCAGCAGCCCGGTCGGCGAACTGCAGGCTCGCTGGGACCACAAGCTGCTCGCGACGCGCACGGTGTCGGGCGGCAAGGTCACCTTCGACCTCGCCGTGCCCTCCTCGCAGCGGTACCTCAATCTGGTGTACTTCCGCGATCCGCGGATCCGCCCGGTCACCCAGCTGAACGTCCCGATCCACTGACGCACCGCTTCGACGTTCGTCGCTTCGCGTAGCCTCGACCCATGCGCTTGGGCGTTCTGGACATCGGGTCCAACACGGGACACCTGCTGGTCTTCGATGCTCATGCAGGCGCTGCTCCCATGCCGGCATCGTCCTACAAGGAGCCGCTGCGGCTCGCCGAACACCTGACCGAGGACGGTCACCTCAGCGAGTCCGGCACGAACGCGCTGGTCGACTTCATCGCGAATGCCCTGGTCCTGGCCGAGGACAAGGGCTGCGAGGAGACGTATGCGTTCGCCACCTCGGCGGTTCGCGATGCCGCGAACAGCGAGGCCGTGCTCAAGCGCGTGCGCGAGGAGACGGGCGCCGAGGTCCAGGTCCTGCCGGGCGAGGACGAGGCGCGACTGACCTTCCTGGCCGTACGACGATGGTTCGGCTGGTCGGCGGGCAACCTCGCCATCTTCGACATCGGCGGTGGCTC
The DNA here is from genome assembly GCA_051961575.1 of Marmoricola sp. Classification (GTDB taxonomy): domain Bacteria; phylum Actinomycetota; class Actinomycetes; order Propionibacteriales; family Nocardioidaceae; genus Marmoricola. The sequence goes on along the minus strand of JBQCDC010000347.1, from coordinate 1,469 downwards.
GCTGGAGATGGCGGCCGGAGCCGACGAGGCGCCGGCAGCCGCGATCTCGCTGCCGTTGGGCGCGGGCAGGCTGACGCGCGAGCACCTCGCCGACCGCAGTGAGGGAGCGATTCGCAAGCTCCGCAAGTCCGTGCGCGCGCAGATCGCTCGCGAGGCCGGCACCATCCTGCGCTCGGGCCGTCCCGATCAAGCCGCGGCGACCTCGAAGACCTTCCGCTCCCTCGCCCGGATCTGCGGCGCGCCTCCCTCCTCCGAGGGGCCCCGCGCCAAGCGCGTGCTGCCCGCCGACGACCTGGAGCTCTGGATCCCACGACTCGCCGAGATGAACGCGAGCCAGCTCGCCTCGCTGCCCGGAGTCTCCGCCGAGCGGTCCCACCAGCTCTTGGCGGGTGCGCTCGTGGCGTCCGCGGTGATGGACATCTTCGACCTGGAGCACCTCGACATCTGCCCGTGGGCCCTGCGAGAAGGCGTCATCCTGGAGCGCCTCGACAAGCTCAGCGTGGTCGACCTCGGTTAGCCAGCCTCAGATGACCACCGCGACCCCGCTCTTCGCGCTCTCGACGGCATCGGTCTATCCCGACGACGTCTCTCGCGGCTTCGACTACGCCACCCGTCTGGGCTACGACGCCGTCGAGGTCATGGTCAGCATCGACAGCGTCAGCCAGTCACCCGCGAAGGTGAAGGGCCTGTCCGAGTACTACGAGATGCCCGTCTGTGCCGTGCATGCACCGTGCCTCCTGATCACGCAGCGCGTCTGGGGCACGGATCCTTGGATCAAGCTCGAGCGGAGCGCCGAGATGGCTCACCTGCTCGATGCCGACGTGGTCGTCGTCCACCCTCCGTTCCGCTGGCAGCGCGAGTACGCCGAGGCATTCGTGGACGGCATCGCGGATCTGGAAGCGCGCACCGGGATCGCCTTCGCCGTCGAGAACATGTACCCGTGGCGTGCTTCGGGGCGCGACTTGATGATGTACGCCCCGAGCTGGGATCCGACCGAGCACTCCTACCGGAACATGACCTTGGACGTCTCGCACGCGGCGACCGCGCGGATGGACTCCCTCGAGCTCGCGCAGCGCATGGGTCCGGCCATGCGGCACCTCCACCTGACCGACGGTCTCGGCTCGCCGCGCGACGAGCATCTGATCCCGGGCAGAGGCTCCCAACCGTGCGCCGAGCTGCTCGGCCATCTGCGGGAGGAGGGGTTCGCCGGCCACGTCGTGGTGGAGATCAACACCCGCAAGGCGGGCAGCCGGTCCGCTCGTGAACAGGACCTCCTGGAGGCGCTGGCGTTCGCGCGTCTGCACTGGGGCTGATCGCGGCGGGCGCCCGCTGGCACCCACTAGCCTGAATCACTATGCGGATCGGTTTCGTCGGTGTCGGAATGATGGGCGAGGCACTCCTCGCGGGAGTGCTGCGCGGCTCGGTCGCGCCCGAGGACGTGCTGGTCTGTGAGCGGCGTGGCGATCGTG
>JBQCDC010000346.1:0-8697 GCA_051961575.1 Marmoricola sp. | reverse complement strand
GACCTTCGCGTCCTCGACGTTGAGCCAGAACTGGTGGAAGGCGTACGGCGACATCATCCGCGGATCGAGCCAAAGGGCTCCGCCCTCGGTCTTGCCGTACTTGGTGCCGTCGGCCTTGGTGATCAGAGGTGTCGCGAAGGCGTGGGCCTTGCCTCCGTCGGCACGTCGGATCAGCTCGACGCCGCCCGTCAGGTTGCCCCACTGATCGGAACCACCGAACTGGAGCGTGACCCCGTGCTGGCGATACAGCTCGAGGAAGTCCATCGACTGGAGAAGGACGTAGCTGAACTCGGTGTAGCTGATGCCGGCCTCGAGTCGGCTCTTCACCACGTCACGGGCAAGCATCCGATTCACGGGGAAGTGCTTGCCGATGTCGCGGAGGAAGTCGATGGTCGAGAGAGCCGAGGTCCAGTCGTAGTTGTTCACCATCGTCGCGGCGTTGGCGCCCTCGAACGAGAGGAACGGCTCGATCTGCGAACGCACCCGCTCGACCCAGTCCTTGACGGTGTCGAGGGAGTTGAGGATGCGCTCCCCCGATTCCTTGGGGTCACCGATCATGCCGGTGGCGCCGCCCACGAGTGCGTAGGGCGTGTGCCCGGCCTGCTGCAGACGGCGTGCGGTGAGGATCTGGACCAGGTTGCCCATGTGCAGGCTCGGCGCCGTCGGGTCGAAGCCGACATAGAACCGCACGCTGCCGGCCGCCAGGGCCTCAGCCAAAGCCTCGCGATCTGTGGACTGGGCGATCAGGCCGCGCCACTCCAGGTCGTCGAGAAGGTGCGGGTCCACCGCCACTGATGCAGACACGAGGTGCCTTCCTACTCCGTTGGGTCGCCGACTTCCGGCGCTGGCCATTGTCTCGTGCGCGCGGACCGACCTCACGGACATTTCACCCGTCATCGCCCGTCACAGGAATCGCACAGTTATTGCCTAGGAGATGACCGGGCCGTCTACAGGGTCGGCACATGCACGAACGCCACTGTTCCTGCATGCCCTCTTCGACGACGCCGCTCCCCCGGTGGGAGCGACCGGCCAAGTACGCGCTGCTCCTCGGCACCCTGGTCGGCTACCTGTGGAACCTCGGAGCCAACGGTTGGGCCAACTCCTTCTACTCGGCGGCGGTCCAAGCCGGCTCGGTGAGCTGGGAGGCATTCCTCTTCGGGTCGAGCGACGCGAGCAACTCGATCACGGTCGACAAACCGCCCGCGAGCCTGTGGCCGATGGAGCTCTCGGTTCGGATCTTCGGCTTGAACTCGTGGGCGATCCTCGTGCCCGAGGTCCTCATGGGCGTCGGAACGGTCTGGCTGCTCTACAGCTGTGTGCGGCGCTACTTCGGTCCGGGGGCTGCTCTGCTCGCTGGTTCGATCCTCGCTGTGACGCCGGTTGCTGCGCTGATGTTCCGCTTCAACAACCCGGACGCACTGCTGGTCCTGCTCCTGACCGCCGCCACGGTCCTGACGCTGCGCGCCATCGAGACCGAACGGGTGCGTTGGCTCGTCGGGGCCGGTGTCGCTGTTGGATTCGCCTTCCTCACCAAACAGCTTCAGGCATTCCTCGTGCTGCCCGCCCTGGTCGCGGTCTATGCCTACGCCGGGCCACGCACGCTGCTGCGTCGCACGCGCGACCTGCTGGCCGCACTCGCCGCCCTGGTCGTGAGCGCAGGGTGGTGGGTGGCGATCGTCGAGCTCACACCCGCGTCGTCGCGGCCGTACGTCGGCGGCTCGCAGCACAACAGCTTCCTCGAGCTCACCTTCGGCTACAACGGCTTCGGCCGACTGACCGGCAACGAGACCGGAAGCGTCACGCCCGGAGGTGGGGGCGGCGGCACCGGAATGTGGGGCGCCACGGGTATCTGGCGCCTGTTCGAGACCGACATCGGCGGTCAGATCGCCTGGTTGCTGCCGACCGCCCTGATCCTGCTCATCGTCGGCGTCGTGCTCCGCGGGCGCCTGCCGCGCACAGACCCTCGTCGCGCGGTGATCCTCGCCTTCGGCGGCACCATGCTCGTCACGACGGTCGCCTTCAGCTTCATGGCCGGGATCTTCCACGCCTACTACACGGTCGCTCTGGCCCCCTTCATCGCGGCCGTCGTCGCGGGTGGCGCCGCGCTGCTGTGGGAGCGTCGAGCGACCTACGGCGCTCGAGCGGCGACGGCGGCGGTGGTCGGCGCCACCGCGATCTGGTCCTGGGAGCTGCTGAACCGGTCGGCCAGCTGGATGCCGGGGGTGCGCGTCGTCGTCGCCCTCCTGGCTGTCGTTGCGATCGCGGTCTTACTGGTTCCCACGCTCGCCGCGGGCTTCCACCGTCGCCTAGCCACCATCGCCGTCACGGCGGCCATCGGGACAGGGCTTGTCGGTCCCGCGGCCTACGCTGCCCAGACCATCGAGTCCGGTCACTCCGGGTCGATCCCCACCGCCGGACCGACGGTGGGTGGCGCCTTCGGGGGCCCGGGAGGCCAGATCGGGCCGCGCGGCGGGGGCGCATTCCCGAGGGGCGGAGTGCCGAACGGCGCCACCTTCGGTTCACCCACCGGCGCGTTCGCAGCGCCCCGCGGGCAGTTGAACGGCCCGCCGCCCACCGGTGGGACCTTCGGCGGCCGCACGATGGGCGGAGCGCGCGGCGGCATGTGCAGCGTGCTGAGCGGATCGTCGGTCGGCACCGCCCTCAAGACACTGCTGGAGAAGGACGGCTCGAAGTACACCTGGGTAGCCGCGGCGATCGGGTCGAACGAGGCATCCGGGTACCAGCTCGCTACGCAGTTGCCGGTGATGCCGATCGGCGGCTTCAACGGATCCGACCCTTACCCCTCGCTGGCGCAGTTCGAGAAGTACGTGGCGCAGGGCAAGATCCACTACTTCATCTCCGGAGGCGGGATGGGTCAGGCCAACGGCGGTAGCAACGTGTCGTCACAGATCAGTAGCTGGGTCGAGGCCCACTTCACCGCCAAGACCGTGGACGGCGTGACGATCTACGACCTCACGTCGCCGACGTCCTGAGGACGCCGCTTCGCGGGGACGTAGTGGGAGACGGTGGGCTCCCCCGGAATCCAGAAGCGCCAGGGTCGGTCTGCGGCATGCCGAAGGCCGACCCTGGGGCCCGTCAGGAACGTGGCCGGGGTCTTCGGTGGCGTCAGCTCAGCGGCCAGGCCGTTGTCACTCAGCGTCAGATCGAGCGCCTGACACAGGCGCGCCGGTCCGCGCGCCAGATCTCGGTCACTGCTCCCCCGGCGTTGCCGGGCGAGCTCTAGGCCGTCGGTGACCTCGCCAGCACGAAGCAGCACCGCACCCGGGTCACCCTCGGGTCCGGTCACCAGGTTGCAGCAGTGATGCATCCCGTACGTGAAGTAGACGTAGAGCCGCCCGGGAGGACCGAACATCACCGCGTTGCGCTGAGTCCGACCCCGGAAGGCGTGTGAGCCGGGGTCATCGGCTCCCGCGTAGGCCTCGACCTCGGTCAGACGAATCGTGACGCCGGCGTGACTGATCGTTGCGCCGAGCAAGCGCGGCGCAACCTCGAGCGGATGCCCCTCAGCCCAGCCGGGCACGATGTGCCGACGCTATCTCGCGCAGCTCGACCAGCTGCTCGGCCACCCGGTCCGGAGCCGTCCCGCCACGCCCGTTGCGGGCCGCCACCGATCCTGCGGCAGTGAGCACGCCGCGCACGGCGGGCGTCAGGCGCTTATCGATAGCCGCGAAGTCCTCGTCGGTCAGCTGGTCGAGCTCGATGCCCTGCTCCTCGCACCGACGCACGCACGCTCCGGCGATCTCATGTGCCTCGCGGAACGGAACGCGCTCGCGCACCAACCACTCGGCGATGTCCGTGGCGAGAGAAAAGCCCTGCGGAGCGAGCTCGGCCATCCGGTCGATGTTGAAGGACAGCGTGGCGACCATGCCGGTGAAGGCGGGCAGCAACACCTCGAGGGTGTCGACCGAATCGAACACCGGCTCCTTGTCCTCCTGGAGGTCGCGGTTGTACGCGAGCGGCAGCGCCTTCAAGGTCGCCAACAGCCCGGAGAGATTGCCGATCAAGCGGCCCGCCTTGCCGCGAGCGAGCTCCGCGATGTCGGGGTTCTTCTTCTGCGGCATGATGCTCGACCCGGTCGAGAACGCGTCGTCTAGGCGCGCGAAGTCGAACTCGCGGGTGTTCCAGAGGATGATCTCCTCGGCGAAGCGACTGACGTCGACGCCGATCTGGGCCGCCACGAACGCGAACTCGGCAACGAAGTCACGAGATGCCGTACCGTCGATCGAGTTGGCCACGGCGTTCGCGAATCCGAGATCACGGGCAACGGCTTGCGGATCGAGGCCGAGGCTCGATCCGGCGAGCGCTCCCGATCCGTAAGGCGACTCCGTGGCCGCCCGCGCATCCCAATCGGCGAGGCGCGAGACGTCGCGAAGAAGCGGCCAGGCGTGAGCCATCAAGTGATGGCTCAGCAGCACGGGCTGCGCGTGCTGAAGGTGGGTCCGGCCCGGCATGATCGCGCCGTGATGCTGCTGCGCCTGGTCGGCGAGGGCGTCGACGAGGTCGAGCACGAGCGCGGAGATGGTCCTGGCGTGGTCGCGCAGGAAGGCCTTGAAGAGCGTCGCGACCTGGTCGTTGCGCGAACGCCCGGCGCGCAGGCGACCGCCGAGATCAGCGCCGACCTCCTCGAGGAGCAGACGCTCCAGCGCACCGTGGACGTCCTCGTCGGTCGGATCCGGTTGGAGGCTGCCGTCCGCGAATCGCGCGTCGAGCCGGTCGAGGCCGGCGATGAGGCCCGCGAGGTCCTGGTCCGTCAACAGGCCGGCGGCGTGTAGCACCCGGGCATGGGCACGTGAGCCGGCGAGGTCGTAGGGCGCCAACCGCCAGTCGAAGTGCGTGGAGACCGAGAGCGCCTCGAGCTCGGGGCTCGGGCCACCTGCGAATCGGCCGCCCCAGAGCTTGCCGGTGTTGGTCGTTCCTGTTTCGGTCACGGGGTCTCTTCCTCGTTCATGTGTCTGCCGTTGGCCATCGTCATGAGCCGACGGACCAGGTCTTCGCTGTGCGCCGCGTCGCGCACGATCACCATGACGGTGTCATCTCCCGCAATCGTGCCGAGCACCTCTGGGAACTCGGTCTTGTCGAGGGCGGAGGCCAAGAAGTTAGCCGCTCCGGGTGGTGTACGCAGGACCACCAGGTTCGCGCTGGCCTCCGCCGATGCGAGCAGCTCGGCGCACAGGCGCGCCAGTCGCGCCTCGCTCGCCGCGGTCTCTCGAGCCACGAGCGGTGTGCGGTCGCCTCCCTCGGCCGGGACCGCATAGACCAGCTGTCCTGACGACGAGCGCACCTTGACCGCGTTCAGCTCGACCAGGTCGCGCGACAGCGTCGCCTGCGTGACCGAGACGCCATTCTCCATCAGGAGGTCGGCCAACTCGGTCTGCGATCGCACCTCGTGACTGGACAGCAGATCGACGATCCGCTGCTGTCGCGCGCTCTTGGTGAGAGGAATCTGGTTCACGACGACCTCAGCGCTTGTCCGCCAGCCAGGCCAGGATCGCCTTCTGGGCGTGACGTCGGTTCTCTGCCTCGTCCCAGACCACCGACCGCGGGCCGTCGAGCACCGCGGCGGTGATCTCCTTGCCGCGATAGGCGGGCAGGCAGTGCAGCACGATCGCATCGTCCTTGGCATGCGCCAGCAGAGCGTCGTTGAGCTGCCAGGGACCGAAGACGGCCACACGCTCCGCCGACTCGGACTCCTTGCCCATCGAGATCCAGGTGTCGGTGGCCACGACGTCGGCATCGGTGACCGCCTGGACGGGATCGCCGAAGGACGTCGCCGTTCCGCCTGTCACGGCGCCGATCTCGTTGGCCCGCTTGAGGATTTCCGGGTCCGCCTGGAACCCATCCGGACCGCTCACCCGGACGTGCATCCCCGCGGTCACGCAGGCCAGCAGGTAGGAGTTGCCCATGTTGCAGGCGACGTCGCCGATGAAGGCGAGCGTCTGGCCGGCGAGGTCGCCACGGTGCTCGCGAATGGTGAGGAGGTCGGCCAGGAGCTGGCAGGGGTGGAACTGATCGGTGAGCGCATTCACGACCGGAACGCCCGCGTACTCAGCCATCTCGTCGATGCGCGACTGGTCCGCCGTCCGCCACACGATCAGGCTCGCCTGCCGCCCCAGCACTCGTGCCACGTCGGCGATGGACTCCCGGGTGCCGATCCCGGCGAGGTTGCCGTCCACCATCATCGGGTTGCCGCCGAGCTCGGCAATGCCTGCGCCGAACGAGGATTGTGTGCGCAGCGTCGGCTTGTCGAACAGCATCGCCACCGTCTGCGGACCCTCGAGGGGTTTGCTCTTGTACGGCTCAGCCTTGAGCGTGATCGCGAGGTCGAGGACCTCGGCCTGCTCCGCGGGCGTGAGGTCGTCGTCGCGCAAGAAGTGCCTCATCGGGCGCCTCCCAGCATCGTCGGCCAGGCGTCGCCGAAGTCCTTGAGGTCCGCGTTGTCGATCGTGAGCGCCGGAGCGAACCGGAGGCGCGACGGGCCGGTGTTGTTCAGCAGGAAGCCCATGGCCTGACCCCGAGCCACGACGTCGGCCGCGATCTCCTCCTTGAGCTGAACGCCCAGGAGAAGGCCGGCGCCCTCGACCCTCTCGACCTGCGGCGCGCTCTCGAGGACACTCCGGAGCAGGGCGCCCTTGCGCTGGACCGCGTCCAAGAGGTCGTAGTCCTCGATCGTCTTGATGACGGCGAGAGCAGCGGCCGCCGCAACCGGGTTGCCGCCGAACGTGCTGCCGTGGTTGCCGGGCTGCAGGAGGTCGGCGGTGGCGCCGAGCGCGACCGTCGCACCGATCGGTATCCCTCCACCCAGGCCCTTGGCCAGCGTCACGATGTCGGGCCGCACGTCCTCAGGGTTGTGGCCGAACCAGGCGCCGGTCCGGCCGATGCCGGTCTGGATCTCGTCGAGCCAGAGGAGAGCGCCGTGGCGCAAGGCGATCGCACGAGCCGCCGGAAGGTAGCCGTGCGAGGGCTCCACCACGCCGGCTTCGCCCTGCAGCGGTTCGATGATGATCGCGGCCACGGTGTGGTCGACGGCCGCCTCGAGCGCAGCCGTGTCGTTGTAGGGGACGAACGTGACCTCGCCCGGCAGCGGCTCGAAGGGCTCGCGGTAGGCCTGCTTGGAGGTCAGGGCGAGCGCGCCCATCGTCCGGCCGTGGAAGCTGCCCTCCATGGCGACGATCCGCTTCCGACCCGTGCGGCGCGTGATCTTGAAGGCGGCCTCGTTGGCTTCGGTACCGGAGTTGCTCAGGAAGACCTTGCCATCGCCGCCGAGGAGGTCGACGAGCTTGGTCGCCAGCTCGACCTGAGGTCCGGTGGCGAAGAAGTTCGACACGTGGCCGAGCGTCTTCAGCTGCTTCTTCACCGCCTTGACGATGGCCGGATGCGCGTGGCCGAGAGAGTTGACCGCGATGCCGCCGAACATGTCGACGTACTCGTTGTCGTTCTCGTCCCAGACGTGGCTGCCCTTGCCCCGGACGAGCGCGAGCCGCGGCGGCCCGAAGGTCGGCATGATCGCGTGGGGGTACTGCTCCAACATGCTCAGGCCGAGCCCTTCGCCTTCCGTACCTTGGTATTCACGCCCGGCAGGACCTGAGTGCCCACGCCCTCGTCGGTGAACAGTTCGAGCAGGACCGCGTGCGGTTCCCGGCCGTCCACGACGGTTGCCCGCGGGACTCCACCCTCCACCGCGTTCAGGCAGGCCTGCATCTTGGGGACCATGCCGCTGGCCAGGCTCGGCATCAGTTCACCGAGCGCCTCCGGACTGATCTCACCGATGACGTCATCGCTGTTCGGCCAGTCGCGATAGAGGCCTTCGACGTCGGTGAGGACGAGGAGCTTCTCGGCGTCGAGTGCGACCGCGAGGGCCGCCGCGGCCGTGTCGGCGTTGACGTTGTGCACCACGCCGTCCTCGTCCGGCGCAACACTGGAGATGACCGGAATCCGGCCGGCCTCGATCACGTCGCGGACGGCCTCGGGGCGCACGGACGCGACCTCGCCGACCAGGCCGAGGTCGACCTCTTCACCGTCGACGACCGTGCCGGTGCGCAGAGCCGTGAACAGGCCACCGTCCTCTCCGGAGAGCCCTACGGCGAGCGGCCCGTGCGCGTTGATCAGGCCGACCAGCTCGCGCTGGACCTGACCGACCAGCACCATCCGCACGACGTCCATCGCCTCGTCGGTCGTGACGCGGAGGCCACCCTTGAACTCGCTCTCGATGCCCAGGCGGTTGAGCATCTGGGAGATCTGCGGGCCACCGCCGTGGACGACGACGGGCTTGAAGCCTGCATAGCGCAGGAACACGATGTCCTCCGCGAAGTCGCGCTTGAGGGCGTCATCGGTCATGGCGTTGCCGCCGTACTTGATGACCACGATTTTGCCGTGGTACTGCATCAACCACGGCAACGCGGCTGCCAGGGTGGCTGCCTTGGCTGGTTCGACTGCTGGTCGCATCTCTGGATCAATCCCTGTGAGCCCGCTCATGAGCTGTAGGCGCTGTTCTCGTGGACGTAGGCGTGCGTGAGGTCGTTGGTCCAGACCGTCGCTTCGGCATGGCCGGACTTGAGGTCGACCGTGACGGTGACCTGCCGGGGCTTGAGATCCACGGTCGCCGGGTCGGCGTCGGGGGTCGAGTTGCGGCACACCCAGACATCGTTGATGGCCACATCGAGGTTGCCGGGGTCGAAG
>JBQCDC010000345.1:0-2278 GCA_051961575.1 Marmoricola sp. | reverse complement strand
GGCTCTACTACGACGCCGTCCTGCTCGATCCGCTGAACGCGACTCCGGTGGTGCAGGAGGTCGATGGATCGACGGTGGACGCGCGTTGGTTCCCGCTCGACGAGGTGCGGGCGGGCGCGATCCGCCTGTCCGGTGCCGCCTCCTTCGCCTTGGAGAACCTGACGACCGCCAAGGTGCAGCGAACCTCCGCCTATGGCGTCGCGATTCGCGACGATCGGATCCTCCTGACGCGGCTCTCCTCACGTGCGCACCGCCCCGGCGCGTGGACCTTGCCTGGGGGAGGCGTCGACCACGGTGAAGCCCCCGCCGACACCGTGGTGCGCGAGTTCGCCGAGGAAACCGGTCTGATCGCGCAGGTCGATCGCCTGCTCGATGCCCACTCGGTGGCCCTGACCGGGACCGCGCCGAGCGGACGCACGGAGGACTTCCACGGGATCCAGCTGCTCTTCGGTGTGACCGTGGCAGATGACGCTGAGCCGCACGTGGTCGAAACCGGAGGCACGACGGACGCCGCGCGCTGGGTTCCGATCAGCGACATCCGGGCCGATGAGCTCCCCGTGCTCGACGTCGTCCGCGCCGCACTCGACCACCTGCCCTGAAGGCTGAGGCCCTAGCCTCGACCTATGACGGAGACTGTCTTCACCTACGGCGCGCCCGCCCTCAAGTTCGGCAGTGGCGCATCGGACGAGATCGGCTACGACCTGAGCCAGTACGGCGTTCGCAGGGTCCTCCTCATCACTGATCCCGGGGTCGCGGCGACGGGTCACCCCGCTCGGGTCGCGGAGCAGATCTCCTCCTACGGCATGGACACGACGGTGTTCGACGCCGTGCATGTCGAGCCGACCGATGCCAGCCTCGAGGCGGCCATCGCCTTCGCGAACGACTCCGGTCCTTGGGATGCGTTCGTCGCCGTCGGCGGTGGGTCCGCGATCGACACGGCCAAGGCGGTCAACCTGCTCCACACCAATCCCGGCGAGTTGATGGACTACATCAATGCTCCAGTGGGCAGGGCCCGGGCACCTCAGAACCCCCTGAAGCCCTTGGTCGCAGTGCCCACGACGACCGGAACGGGATCGGAGTCGACCACGATCTGTGTGCTCGACGTGTTGGCACAGAAGGTGAAGACGGGCATCAGTCACCCGCGCCTGCGTCCGACGCTGGCGGTCGTCGACCCTGCGCTGACCATCAGCCAGCCGGCGGGCGTCACCGCTGCCTGCGGCATGGACATCCTGTGCCACGCGCTCGAGAGCTACACCGCGCGGTCGTTCACCTCCTACGACCGCAAGAAGCCCGAGCAGCGCGTGCCCTACTGCGGCTCGAACCCGATCGCGGACATGTGGTCGGAGAAGGCGATGACACTGCTCGCCTCGGCATTCCGACAAGCCGTTCACCACGGCGACGACGTCGAGGCGCGCGAGGAGATGGCGTTGGCCGCCACCTTCGCCGGCATGGGCTTCGGCAATGCGGGTGTCCACATCCCGCACGCCAACGCCTACCCGATCGCCGGCCGCGTGCGCGACTTCCACCCGGCGGGCTATCCGGAGGACGAGGCGATGGTTCCGCACGGCATGGCGGTGTCGCTGACCGCTCCGGAGGCGTTCCGTTGGACCTTCGACGCGGCGCCCGAGCGTCACCTGCGGGCGGCCACGCTGCTCTCGCCCGGGCACGACTACGACGGTGCCGATGCGCTTCCCGGCGTTCTCGCCGACCTGATGCGCGACATCGGGATCCCGAACGGGATCGGAGCTGTGGGCTATGGCCAGTCCGACGTGGACGACCTGGTCGAGGGCACCATGAAGCAGCAGCGCCTGCTGGCGACCGCCCCTCGCGAGGTGCGCCCTGAGGATGCCGCCCAGATCCTGACGCGCTCGCTGGAGCTCTGGTAGGCGGATGAAACACTGAACCCCATGAGCACCCCAATCGATTCTGCTCCGCGGTGCTCCGCACAATCGATCGGGGACCCCGCGTGACTTCCGATCTCGCCGCAGCCCTTCGCCGCGCCGGCATCGGGGACACGGACGACTCCGCTCTGGCGCGATCGCTCTACGCGAGCGATGCCTCGCTGTACCGGATCCCGCCCCAGGTTGTCGTTCGGCCACGCTCCAGCGACGAGATCCAGGCGGCCCTCTCGGTTGCCCGCGAGCACCACGCGCCGATCACCATGCGAGGCGCCGGTACCTCGATCGCAGGCAACGCGATCGGCCCGGGGATCGTGCTGGACACGAGCAAGTATCTGAACAAGGTGCTCTCGATCGATGCCGGTGCGCGCACCGCCCAC
>JBQCDC010000344.1:0-2665 GCA_051961575.1 Marmoricola sp. | reverse complement strand
AGCGCGGTCAGTGCGCGGCGGCTGCGGCCCTTGGAGGCCAGCGTCGTCAGACCCAGGAACATCTCGCGGGAGCCGAACATCCGCGTCATGTAGGACATCTGCGGGTTGTTGGCGTCGTCGAGTCGGAACGCCTTGGCGGCGAGGTCCGGGCGCGCGACGGAGAGCGCACCGATCCCGATGCGGATGAGCGAGATGGAGGTCACGGGCTTCATGGTTCGACCTTAGTGATGGGGGAGAGGGACTAGTTCGCGACATACCTGAGGAAGCGATCGATCTCCTCATAGGCGCGCTTGCGGACAGGTGCGGCGGACAGCACGACGTCATGGACGGCGCCATCCAGCATGACCATCGTCGTGTGCTCGCCCAGGAGCGGCGCACGACGGCGAATCTGTTCGACGTCGAGCACGATGTCGGTGGTGTGGATCGCGGGGTCGGATCCGAGCTTGGGCGTCGAGGACTTCGTCGAGGCGAGGACGAGGATCGGCGCCTGCACCTCGAGACCCTTGGCCACGCGCGCATGGCCGGCCCGGATCGCCCGCACCCAACCAGCCCGCACCGGGAACGAGTCGAGCGGCTTCCATGCCAGGTCGAAGTCCCATTCGCCACCGAAGTTGCGGTGCAGGCTCTCGCCGTAGAAGCCGCTGACGTTGCGAGGGATGACCCAGCCCGGATTGCGACGTCCGATGCCGTCGACCGCGGCCATCAGCGCCGTGCGCGTGAAGAGGTCGCCCTGCATGTCGAGCCACGGTGAGTTGAGCACCACCGCGCTGGGTGTGTGGCCGCGATCGTTGAGCCACAGCGAGGTGACGAGGCCGCCCGTGGAGTGACCGCTCACGACGACATCGGGGTGGTCGTCGGTGATGACGGCCCAGGCGAAGTCGAGCTCCTCGTAGTAGGTCGTGAGGTCTTCGACGTAGCAGGGCGTCTGGTGCGGTCGCATCGATCGTCCGTACTTGCGCAGGTCCAGGGCGTAGAAGTCATAGCCCTGGGCGTTCCAGAACTCCGCGAGGTCGGTCTGGAAGAAGTAGTCACAGAATCCGTGCACGTAGAGGACGGCGTGGTCCGTGCGGACCGGAGCGGCCCTGCGAACCAGCGTTGCGACGACGTCGCCCTCGGCGTCGGGCGCGAGGGTGAACGTCGTCGCGGTGTAGGGCTCTCCGAGTACGTCAACGGTCGTCGACGCGTGCTGCACCTCAGTGTGCATAGGTGCCACGGATGATCGCTCGCCCGGCCGTCTTGAAGGCGAGGTTGAACGACATCACGGCGTTCGAGGCGTTCGCGTCGATCCCGAGCGACTCCTCCCGCACCGCATGGACGACGAAGAAATAGCGGTGCACCTGGTCACCCGGAGGAGGGGCGGCTCCCATGAAGCCGGCAAAGCCGCCGTCGTTCTTCAACATGAAGGCGTTGCCGGGAAGGGATGCACCTTCAGCACCGGCACCCGTGTCCAGCGAGGTGACGTCCGCGGGCAGATCGACCACCGCCCAGTGCCAGAAGCCGGAGGGTGTGGGCGCGTCGGGGTCGAAGCACGTGACCACGTAGCTCTTGGTGTCCTCCGGCGCGCCGGACCACGAGAGCTGGGGCGAGGTGTTGCCGAACTCGGCAACCTGATCGTCCTTCAAGGGGGCACCGTCGGTGATGTCGGTGCTGGTGACCTCGAAGGAGGCGACGACGGGGAGGAGGGCGTAGGGATCGGGGTGGACCGGTCGCTCAAGGCTCATGAACTCACCGTAGTCCGACAACTGGAAGGATGGACCACATGGCCGACGAGCTTTCACCCCCGACCTATCCCACTGGACTTCGACTCGAAGGCAAGAAGGTGGTCGTGGTCGGGGGCGGACACGTCGCCCAGCGGCGGATTCCCTCGCTGATTGCGGCCGGCGCGAACGTCGTCGTGGTCGCTCCGAACGTCACTCCGGCTGTTGAGGGCATGGCCGCCGAGATCACCTGGCTGGCCCGAACGTTCCAGGATGCGGACCTCGACGATGCTTGGTACGTCGTCGCAGCGACGGACGACCACACCGTCAACGAGGCGGTCGCGACCGCGGCCGAGGCACGGCGCATCTTCTGCGTGCGCAGCGACAGCGCGGCCGGCTCCACGGCCTGGACCCCGTCGGTGGGTCGACACGACAACGTCACGGTGGCGGTCTGGGGCAATCAGGATCCCCGCCGCTCGGTTGCCGTCCGCGACGAGGTCGTCGAGGGGCTGCGCAACGGCAGCATCGCCGCGCCTCACCACCGTGACCGAGTGCCAGGAGTCGTGCTGATCGGTGGCGGCCCCGGAGACCCCGAGCTGATCTCGATCGCCGGTCGCAAGGCTCTGCTGGAGGCCGATGTCGTCGTGGCTGATCGGCTGGCGCCGCGCGAGCTGCTCGCCGAACTGCCGGCCGATGTCGAGGTGATCGACGTCGCCAAGCTGCCACGAGGACGGTCCGCGCAACAGGAGTACATCAACAAGGTCATCGTCGAGGCCGCCTTGGCCGGTAAGCGGGTGGCTCGCTTCAAGGGCGGCGACAACTTCGTGTTCGGGCGCGGGTACGAGGAGGTCATCGCCTGTCGCGAGGCCGGTGTGCCGGTCACCGTGATTCCTGGGCTGACCAGCTCCGTCACCGTCCCGGGTCTGGTCGGGATCCCCGTCACGCACCGCGGCGTCACCCACGAGTTC
>JBQCDC010000343.1:0-3218 GCA_051961575.1 Marmoricola sp. | reverse complement strand
GCACCAAGGTGCTGCTCAACCTGCACGGCAAGG
This sequence comes from Marmoricola sp., assembly GCA_051961575.1. Taxonomy (GTDB): domain Bacteria; phylum Actinomycetota; class Actinomycetes; order Propionibacteriales; family Nocardioidaceae; genus Marmoricola. The sequence goes on along the minus strand of JBQCDC010000343.1, from coordinate 3,185 downwards.
CGCAGCGCTGGTTCGCCTTCGGGGGTCACATCGAGGCTGACGATCACGACCTGATCGCCTCTGCTTGGCGCGAGGGCACCGAAGAGTCCGGGATCACTGATCTTGCTGTGGAACCCACGCCGGTCCACCTGTCCAGCCACGTCGTCGACTTCTGCGACCCGCGCGGACCGGTGACCCACCTCGACGTGCGCTTCGTCGCGCGCGTCGACCCCGCGACGGCCTTCGCAACGAGCGAGGAATCGGTGCGTCTTGCTTGGTTCGACGTCGACGACCTGCCGACGGAGGAGCCCGACATGGTCGAGCTGATCAACCTCGCTTGCTCGTGATGCAGGGCCGTGTGGTGGCAAGGCGGAGGAGGGAGGCGGGCTGGTAGCCCGTCGACCGACGACAACGCAGCCAACGCGTGGCCATGCGTCGCGAGGGTTAGCGGCCGGCGATCACGCCTTCTAGGTAGCCCTTCGCCCGCTCGGCCTTGGGATAGCGATCCACCAGGCTCCAGAAGTAGGCGCTGTGCGAGGCCTCCACCAAGTGGGCGAGCTCATGCAGCAGTACGTAGTCGACGACCCACTCCGGCATGTTCTGCAAGCGGTCCGACATCCGGATCTCGCGGGACGTGGTGGTGCACGAGGCCCAGCGCGTGGACATGTTGTCGACCCAACGCACCGACGCCGGCACCGCCTGCCCATCGAGGTACATCCGCGACAGCTCGCGAGCACGCGCCATCAACTGCTCATCGGTGCCTCGCGTCCGCCGGCTCTGCTGGTCGACCTTGGCAGCCATCCGCTCGATCCAGAGCCGCTCCTCGGCCAAGGTGAAATGCGCGGGCATCAAGACGATCAGCCGGCCGTCCTGCCGGTAGGCCGACACCGTGCGCTTGCGTCGCTTGGATCGGCGCACCTCGACGTCCTGCTGCGTCAGGTTGCTCTCCGAGGTGCCCATGAAGGTCAACGTACTCGCGGAAGCCGACAGATGGACGCGATCCACAACACGTTCAGGCGATCTTCCTGTTCGCCCACTCCAGGAGCCGATCCGCCGACCAGGTGTTCACGATCCGATCGGGGTCCAGACCCAGCTCCTCTGCCCGCGCGCACCCGTAGATCTGGAAGTCCAGCTGGCCCGGCGCGTGCGCGTCGCTGTCGATCGAGAACAGGCAGCCCATGTCGATCGCGCGCTTCAGCAGGTCCGTCGGCGGGTCCCGGCGCTCGGGTCGCGCGTTTATCTCCACCGCCACCGCGTTCTAGACGCAGGCGGCGAACACGGCCTCCGCGTCGAAGGCGGACTGGCCCCGGGTGCCGCGGTTGCCCGTCACCAGGCGTCCGGTGCAGTGCCCGAGCACGTTGGTGAACGGGTTGGCGACCGCACCCAGCATCCGCCGGGTCATCGGCGCCTTGTCCATCGCCAGCTTCGAATGCACCGAAGCGACCCGCAGGTCGAGCTTGGCCAGCATCTCCTCGGTCTGATCGAGGCCACCGTCGTCGAGGATGTCGACCTCGATGCCCTTGAGCAGCCGGAACGACCCGTCGAGGTGCTCGTTGACGGCCTCGACGACACCGAGCTGCCGGGACAGGCGCGCGACGGAAAGCCCGTGCGCCACGGTGAGTCGCGGCGAGTGGTCGGTGAGCACCAGGTACTCGTGACCGAGCTCCATCGCCGTGAACGCCATCTCCTCGATCGGCGAGCCGCCGTCGGACCAGTCGCTGTGGCTGTGCAGGTCCCCGCGCAACGCCGCCCTCACTGTCAGGCCGCCATCCACCAGGGGCCCGCCGGTGGTGTCCTCGAGGGTGCGCAACCGCTTGGGAACCCGTCCCTCGACCGCCTCCGTCACCACCTCGGCCACCGAGGCACCGATGCCGGGCAGTGAGGTCAGCGTGCCCGAGCGGACGTGCTCCTCGATGGCGTCCGCACCCAGCGGGAGCAGCGTCGCGGCGGCACCTCGGAAGGCCTTGACCTTGTAGGTGTCGGCACGCGACCGCTCGAGCAGGAACGAGATCCGTCGCAGCGCTGCGATCGGGCCGTCGGTGTAGTCGCTCATCGCCGCCTCCATCGCGCCCTGCCGGCCGCGGCCAATGCCTGATACATCGGGGTCACCACCAGCTTCTCGTGTCGCCGCAGCTTGCGTCGTGACATCACGATCAACACGATGCCAGCCGCCCAGAAGAGGTACTGGACCGCGAACGCCCAACGGAACGCGGTCAGCGAGTAGTGGCCACCGGCTCCGGGGTCGACCGCATCGAGAACGATGCCCATCAGGAACATCACCATGAGCGACGCGACGAAGCCGCCGACGTTCACGATGCCGCTGGCGGTGCCGAGCCGCTCGCGCGGGTTGAAGGTGCGGGCGAAGTCGAACCCGATCATCGAGCCCGGCGCGCCGCAGCCGATCATGAGGACGAGCGCGACCATGAGCCACATCGGCGCAGGCCCGGACCAGGCGAGCACCACCGTCCAGGCCACCATGTTGATGCCGATCACGCAGAGGACCAGCCAGGAGCGTCGCAGCGGGTGACGAGCCGTGAGCCGACCCAGGACGATCGAGAACGCGATGCCCGCGAGGAGGTTCAGCGTCAGCAGCGTGCTGGCCGTCGAGCGGGACAGACCCTCCGCCGACATCATGAACGGGAAGCCCCACAGCAGCTGGAAGACCGTCTGCGGGAACTGGGTGGCGAAGTGCGACCACAGGCCGAGGCGGGTGCCCGGATGCTTGAACGCGCCTCGCACCCGCTGCCATGCCATGGCAGCGGACACGTGCACGCGGGTGTGCGCGTCGTTGACATTCAGCGCGACCAGCACCAGCACGGCGACGAGCACCCCCGAGATCGCCAGCGTCATGAAGGCCGAGGTCCAGGCTCCGCGCCCGAGCGCCGCCGCCAGCGGGAAGGCACTGAGCACCCCACCGAGCTGCCCGAGGATCGCGGTGACCTGGGTGATCATCGGGATGATCCGGCCGGGGAACACGTCGTTGATCACGCGCAGCACGCAGATGAAGGTCATCGCGTCCCCGGCACCGATCAGGATCCGCATCAGCAGCGCAACGTCCAGCGAGTGCGTCAGCGCGAGACCGGCCTGACCGACCGCCATGAACGCCGCGCCACCGAGGATCATCCGCTTGGAGCCCCACCGGTCGAGCAGGATGCCGACGGGAATCTGCATGGCTGCGTAGACGATCAGTTGGACCACCGGGAACG
>JBQCDC010000342.1:0-5604 GCA_051961575.1 Marmoricola sp. | reverse complement strand
CTCTGTCTCAGGTCTTGGCACGAAGACCCCCGGACCGACCGCCAGCTCCAAGTATCGAAATCCAGCCGAGCCGATCAGGTGCTGGAGCGGCACCCGCGATTCGCGTGCCGCGATCAGCTCTTCTGCGTTCGCACCCGTCGCCTCGGCGTGACGCAGCAGCAATCGCGCGTCGTGGTCGGGACTGTCGATCCCGGCGGCGGCGAGGCGCTTCGCTGCTTCCTGAACGGTGATCATTCGCTCCCGCTGAGCGCGGCTGCGGTGTCCGCATCGGCCAGCGACTGGATGACGGCGTCGAGATCGCCGTCGAGCACCTGGTCGAGGTTGTACGCCTTGAAGTTCACCCGGTGGTCGCTGATGCGGTTCTCCGGGAAGTTGTAAGTACGGATGCGTTCGCTTCGGTCGACGGTACGCACCTGGCTCCGACGCGCGTCCCCGGCCTCGGCGGCGGCGGCCTCCTCGGCGGCCTGAAGCAGTCGTGCGCGCAGGATCCGCATCGCCTGTTCCTTGTTCTGCAGCTGCGACTTCTCGTTCTGGCAGCTGACCACGATGCCGGTGGGCAGGTGCGTGATCCGAACCGCGGAGTCGGTGGTGTTGACGCTCTGGCCGCCGGGCCCGCCGGAGCGGAAGACATCGATCCGGAGGTCCTTCTCCTCGATGTTCACCTCGACCTGCTCGGCCTCGGGGACGACGAGGACGCCAGCCGCGCTGGTGTGCACGCGGCCCTGGCTCTCCGTCACCGGGACGCGCTGGACGCGGTGCACGCCGCCCTCGAACTTGAGGAGTGCGTAGGGCGCCTCCCCCGGCGCCGGCGTCCCCTTCGCCTTCACCGCGACGGTGACGGACTTGTAGCCGCCGAGGTCGGACTCGGTCGCGTCGATCGTCTCCATGCCCCAGCCGCGACGCTCGGCGTAGCGGGTGTACATGCGCAGGAGGTCGCCGGCGAACAGCGCGGACTCCTCGCCGCCCTCCCCCGACTTGATCTCGAGGATCGTGTCCTTCGAGTCGGCGGGGTCGCGCGGCACCAGGAGTTGGCGCAGCTTCTCCTCGACCTCGGCGCGGCGGTGGGTCAGGCCCTCCGCCTCGGCCGCGAAATCGGGGTCGTCGGAGGCGAGCTCTTTGGCCGCCTCGATGTCGTCGGCAAGACGCTGCCACTCGTGCCAGGTCGACACGATGGCGGTCAGCTCGGCATAGCGCTGGTTGAGCTTCTTAGCGCGCGACTGGTCCGCAAACACTGCCGGATCGGCGAGTTGGGTCTCCAGCTCAGCCTGCTCGGCCGCCAGACCCTCGACTGCCTCAAACACGCGCCCATCCTCCGCTCATCGGAACCGCTAGAACAACGAAACAGGCGCCGACCTCCGCGTGTGCGGGGTCGGCGCCTGCCAAAGAGCTACTTGTTCTTCTTCCCGTAACGGGCCTCGAACTTTGCGACTCGACCACCGGTGTCGAGGATCTTCTGCTTGCCCGTGTAGAACGGGTGGCAGTTGGAGCACACGTCGGTGTGCATGGCGCCACTCTCGATGGTGCTGCGGGTGACAAAGGTGTTGCCGCAGGTACAGGTCACCGTGGTCGCCACGTAGGCGGGGTGAATGTCCTTCTTCATGATGTCCTCATCTCGTTTCATGCCGCCGGGTCGCCCACCCTCGGACTAAGGGTGTGACGTGAACCGGAGCCAACGGGTAATTGTGCCAGTCGGACCACTCAACGCCAATTCGTTGAGTTTTAGTCCTCGTCGTTAGGGCCACCCGGGGTGGTCTTCTGCACCTGCATCAGGAATTCCAGGTTGTTCTGGCTCTTCTTGAGGCGCTCGAGCAGAAGCTCGAGTGCCTGCTGGCCGTCCAGGGCGCTGAGCACACGGCGGAGCTTCCAGACGATCTGGAGCTCTTCCTTGCTCATCAGCAGCTCTTCACGACGGGTGCCGGACTGGACGGCGTCGATGGCCGGGAAGATGCGCTTGTCCGCGAAGTCGCGGCGCAGACGGATCTCCATGTTTCCGGTGCCCTTGAACTCCTCGAAGATGACCTCGTCCATCTTGGAACCGCTCTCGATGAGGGCGGTCGCCAGGATGGTGAGCGAGCCACCGTTCTCGATGTTGCGGGCGGCACCGAAGAAGCGCTTCGGCGGGTACAGGGCTGCCGAGTCCACACCACCGGAGAGGATGCGGCCGCTCGCGGGGGCCGCGGGGTTGTAGGCGCGACCCAGGCGGGTGATGCCGTCGAGGAGCACGACCACGTCGTGGCCCAGCTCGACCAGTCGCTTGGCGCGCTCGATGGCGAGCTCGGCGACGTGGGTGTGGTCGGCGGCGGGCCGGTCGAAGGTCGAGCTGATGACCTCACCCTGAACCGAGCGCTGGAAGTCGGTGACCTCTTCAGGACGCTCGTCCACGAGAACCACCATGAGGTGACACTCGGGGTTGTTGGTGGTGATCGAGTTCGCGATCGACTGCATGATCATCGTCTTACCGGCCTTGGCGGGCGAGACGATCAGGCCGCGCTGACCCTTGCCGATCGGCGCAGCGATGTCGATGACGCGGCCGATCATGTTGGTCGGCGTGGTCTCCAAGCGCAGCCGCTCGGAGGCGTACAGCGGGGTGAGCTTCTGGAACTCGACCCGGTCCTTGGACGCCTCGGGGTCGGCGCCGTTGACGCTGTCGAGGCGGACGAGGGGGTTGAACTTCTCCTTGCGCTCGCCTTCGCGGGGCTGGCGCACCTGACCCATGATCGCGTCGCCGCGTCGCAGGCCGAACTTGCGGACCATCGACATGGCCACGTAGACGTCCTCGGACCCGGGCAGGTAGCCGCTGGTGCGCACGAACGCGTAGTTGTCGTGGATGTCCAGGATGCCGGCGCACGGCGCGAGGACGTCGTCCTCGAGAACGTTCAGGTCGGGCTCGTTGCGGTTTCCGCGTCCGCCCTGCTGGCCGCCGCCACCGCCGCCGGGGCCACGGTCGCGGCCACGGCGTCGACGATTGCGACGGCTGCCGCCGTCGTCGCTGTAGTTGTTCTGGTTCTGTCCGCCGCCGTTGTTGCGGTTCTGGTTGTTGCGCTGACGCTGACGCTGGCCGCCCTCGCGAGCCTCGCCGCCCTCGGAGCCGGCGTCCTCACGGGGAGCGCGCTCCTCGCGCGGGGCCTTCTCCTCGCCGTCGCGGTTGCGCTCGGCGGTCTGCTCCCGGTTGCCCTGGGAGTTCTTGTTCTCGGAGCCGCCGTCGTTGCGGGGCTTCGTCGAGCCGCCCTGGGCGGCCTTGATGGCCGAGACGAGCTCGGCCTTCTTCATGCCGGACGTCTTGATGCCAAGACCGCCGGCGATCTGCCGCAGTTCGGGGAGCAGCATGGACCCGAGCCCACCGGACTTCTTGGGCGCTCCGTTGGAGGAGGCGTCGCCGGCCGGGGCATCGATGGTTTCAGTCACGTGAGTCCTTCCCACGTTTCAGCGCGGTGGCCGACCCGAGAGGTCGCCATCCGCGGAACTTGACGTATCCCGCTTCTGCTGGCCGCGCGTGTGTGGCCAGGCGCTCGATGCGGGAGGTGACGCGCTGAGAGCGAACCTGTTCGTGGTCAGAACCCGCGGTTCGCAGCGCTCACTAAGACGATAACACCGCCGCAGCGATGCGTCTCAATCCACTCAACCTGTGGTCGGCGTGTTTTGTTCCCGAACGCCTTCGCCGCCGACGGCGAGGTGCAGCGCGTGCCAACCCGCAGGGCACTCCGCAAGGAGCGCCTCCGCGTCCCGCAGGCCCGGCGCGGTGAAGGCGAGAACGGTCGGTCCTGCCCCCGAGATGATGGCCGGGACGCCATCGGCACGAAGCTGCTGCATCAACGCATACGAGTCCGGCATCGCGCTCGAGCGGTAGCTCTGATGCAGGAAGTCCTCGGTGGCTCGGTGCAGGTACTCCGGCGCGTCGTTCAGCGCCGCGACGAGCAGAGCGGCCCGCCCCGAGTTCGCGGCGGCATCGGCATGCGGCACCGATTCGGGGAGCAGCCCGCGCGCGGTCTTCGTGCTCACCGCGGTCGGCGGAATGAACACGACGGCGCTGACCTCCGAGCTCAACGGCGAGCGCACGGCCCAGACGTGGACCCGCTCGCTGCGTCGCACCTGGCCACTGATCGTGAACCCGCCGAAGATCGCGGGCGCCACATTGTCCGGATGACCCTCGAGGTCGTTGGCCAGCTCGAGCAGGACCTGGTCGGTGAGGGCCTCGCGATCCACGAGCAGCGCTCGGGCGAGTGCCAGGCCGCCGACGATCGCGGCCGAGGACGAGCCCATTCCGCGGCTGTGGGGAATCCGGTTGACGCGGTGGAGGCGGACGCCGGGAGCCTCCACCCCGGCACGGGCGAAGACGGCCATCATCGAGCGGACCACCAGGTGCCTGTCGCCGACAGGCAGTCGACCCTCGCCTTCCCCCTCGACCGTGACGGTGATGTCATCGGCCGAGGTGCAGTAATAGTCTTCGAGAAAGGATTTGACCGCGGTCTCCGCCGCCATGCGGCTGACGCGCGAGGTCGAGATGCCGTCGGCAAGCGCGACCGCGATGCCCTTGGCGGACAGCAGCGGCTGCGCCGGGATCAGCGCGCCGTGGAAGTCCTGGTTGATCTCCTTGCGGCCCTTGTCGGAGAACTGGCCGATCGACAGGGTCAGGTCGTTGGCCATTCAAGCCCCGGCAGGAAAAGAGCCCCGGCCCGCGAGGGGCCGAGGCTCCAGTCTATCATCCGCAATCAGCCGAAGGCACGCTTCGGCGCAGTCGTGACGAGCGACGGTGCCTCGCGCTTGGGCGCGGTGCGCACGTGCGTGGCGTAGAGCGTCAGGCCGGTGAAGGCGAGGCCGCCGACGAGGTTGCCGAGCGCGGTCGGGATCTCGTTCCAGATGAAATAATCGAGGATCGAGAACTTGGCGTGCAGCATCAGGCCGGCCGGGAACAAGAACATGTTCACGACCGAATGCTCGAACACCATGTAGAAGAACAGGAAGATCGGCATCCACATGGCCATGACCTTGCCCGAGACGTTGGTCGAGACCATGGCGCCGACGACGCCGGTCGAGACCATCCAGTTGCACAGCATTCCGCGCATGAACAGAGTGGCCATGCCCATCGTGCCGTGCGAGGCGTAGCCGAGCGTTCGGCCTTCGCCGATATTGCCGAGGATGGTGCCGACCTTGTCCGGCGCCTGCGTGAAGCCGAAGGTGGTGACGAAGGCCATCATGAAGGCGACGGTGAGGGCGCCGGCGAAGTTGCCGATGAAGACGAGACCCCAGTTGCGCAACACGCCGCCGACGGTGACGCCGGGGCGCTTGTCGAACAGCGCGAGCGGCGCCAGCACGAACACGCCGGTCAGAAGGTCGAAGCCGAGCAGATAAAGCATGATGAAGCCGATCGGGAAGATGATCGCTCCCGCGAGCGGCTGTCCGGTGTTGACGTTGATCGTCACCGCCATCCACGCGGCGAGCGCGAGAATGGCGCCGGCCATGTATGCGCGGATGATCGTGTCCCGCGTCGACATGAAGATTTTGGACTCGCCGGCGTCGACCATCTTGGTCGCGAATTCCGAGGGTACGAGATAGGACACGGAGTGCTCTCCCTGTGTTGTCCGTTGGCGCGCGAAATGAGCAGCG
>JBQCDC010000341.1:0-2296 GCA_051961575.1 Marmoricola sp. | reverse complement strand
GTCCGCCGGTGCCCTTCAACCGGCGTTTCACGGACGGCCGGTGTCGACGATCGACCCCGCCGATCCGACGCCCGGTCTTGCGGACATGACTCAGCGCCTGGTCGACGCGTATGCCTACAGCACCAACGTCTTCATGCGTGATTCGGGCATTCCGGACCCTCGTGACCTCATGGAGATCCACGAGATCCAGCTGCCGAATGTCGGCGCTGACCCGCTGCACCACACCGCGCCGGCGATGGAGCCGTTCGCCGTCATGGAGGACGACCGCGTCAAGGTCACGGCGATCCTGGTGCCGCACGGTCCCGTGTTCCCCTCGTTCGCCTTCCGGTTCGACACCGACGAGGGCTCCGTGGTCTTCTCCGGCGACACGTCACTGAGCGACAACGTCGTGCGCCTCGCTCGTGGCGCCGACATCCTCGTGCACGAGGCGATCGATCTGGCGGCGCTGGGTCAGCTGCCTCCGGCGGTCATGGACCACCTGCGCAGCTCGCACACGTCTGTGACGGACGTCGGCGGAGTGGCCGAGCGGGCAGGTGTCGGCACTCTCGTGCTCAGTCATCTGGTTCCGGCCGCCCACAGCATCGTGTCGCCGAGCAGCTGGCGGCGGCAGGCACAGCAGGGCTTCGGAGGGCGCGTGATCGTGGGGGAGGACCTGATGCGGATTCCGGTCCAGCGGTACGTACACGCCCATCGCTGAATCGGTCGACGCGTGCAAGGATCGGGCGGGTGAGCCTCTACCTGCGTCTCCTGACCACGCACGCCGCGATCTACGAGCGCACGGGCGGCCTGCTCGGGCACCGGCTCCTCGGCGTCCCGACGATCCTGCTGCAGACCACGGGCCGCAAGTCCGGTCTCCAGCGGTCCTCGGCTCTGAAGTACGCGGTCGATGACCGGAACCCCGAGAGGCTCCTCATCGTCGCCTCCAATGGAGGAGCGGACCGACCGCCGGCGTGGCTGCTCAATCTCACGGCCAACAGCGACGTCAACGTCCAGCTCCGCCGCAAGAACTACCCGGCAACCGCGACGGCGATCTACCCGGGCGAGGACGACTACGACCGCTTGATCACGCTGTGCGACGCGGACAACCGAGGGCGCTATTCGCGTTATCGCAGCATGACCGAGCGGCCGATTCCGGTCGTGGCACTGACTCCGCGCTGAGGGTTTCGTGACGGCGCTTCGCGCCTCCTCAACCTCCGCTGGTTAGCGGATCGTGCCCACTCCCGGAACTAGGGGGAGGTCGAGGGCGGTCACCCAACCTGCCGGTAGGTCGTTCAAGGCCGGAACCGCGTTGAGCGCGCGCATTCCGGTGGCGAGGCAGCCGGCGACCGCGGGCGCTCGGCCCTCCATCCGGAACGCCGTCTCTTGGCTGATCGACGGCGAGCCGACGATGTCGACGCGGTAGACGTCGTCATTCGCGCCTGCCGGCCACTCGGGAGCTGCGTCGAGGCCGATGCGGTTCACATGCTCGAGCGTGATGACCTCGCGTCCCTTGTAAATGCCGTTGATCGTGAACCGGATGGCGGCGACCTCGCCGGCCTTCACGACACCCTTCGCCGTCTCGCGATCCTCCGGCGTGACCCACTTCTCCCAGGTCGTGGTGATGTCGTCGAGCTCGATACCGACGGCGTGCGCGATCATCGGGACGGTCGCACCCCAGGCCATGATCAGCAGCTCGGGAATCTCCAGGAGCGCACCGAACTCGGGCGGACGCCCGATGCCCATCTCGTCCTCGTAGTCGCCCTCGTAGTCGGTGTAGTCGAGAAGCTCGGACGCCCGCACCGACTCCACCTCGCCGCAGAGGCCCATCAGCGTCATGGGGAACAGGTCGTTGGCGAAGCCAGGGTCGATGCCGGTGGTGAAGCAGGACGCGTTTCCAGCAGCGCACGCCTCGGTGATCGGGTCGATCCAGGTCGGGGGGTTCTGCTTCATGCTCGGCCAGACCCATGGGGTCATCGCGGTGCTCGCCACGTCGATGCCTGCACGAAGGAACGCAGAGATCACGCGGATGTTGTCGTCGGCGTACTGCGCCGTGGGGCCGTAGTGGACGAGAGCGTCGGGTCGCAGCGCGATCAGGTCCTCGACAGAATCGGTCGCGATGACGCCCGTCGGGTCGATCCCACAGATCTCGCCGACGTCCTTACCGACCTTGTCCGGGTTGCTGACGCCAACGCCGACGAGCTCGAACGCCGGGCTCTTCACGATCTCGGCGATGACGAGCTTGCCGACGACACCCGTTCCCCAGACGACGACGCGCTTCATTTGGAGAGCTCGCCGCAGTTGACCTGCAGGTGCTGAC
>JBQCDC010000340.1:0-3382 GCA_051961575.1 Marmoricola sp. | reverse complement strand
CCGGCGTGGTGGACGGCCTCGGCGGCCGCATCCCTCGGGGATCGTCCCTCTCGTGCTTCCTCGCGCAGGCGACTGATCATCAGGATGTTGTAGTCGGTGCCCAGTGCCACCACGAAGAGGTAGATCAGGATCGGCAGCATGAAGATGAGGCCGGAGTCACCCTTGATGTGCTGGAAGACGATCACGGCCGAGCCCAACGTCGCGCCGAAGCCGAGTCCCACCGACAGCATCAGGTACCAGGGCGCGACGAGCGAGCGCAGCAGCAGGCCCAGGATCAACATGATGATGAGAGCCGCCACGGGGAACACGATCGAGTAGTCGTGGTTCATGGCGGCCTTGAAGTCGACGAAGACCGCGGTGAGCCCGCCCACGTAGCCGGTGGCCTGCATCGCCTTGGCGGCGTTGCTGACCGCCGGTCGCAGGTCGTCCTTGACCAGCGCCAGGGCCTTGTCCGATGCCGGGGCGGAGTCGAGCGTGGCCTGCAGCATGGCGGTGCGACCGTCTTGGGACAGCACGCCGGCCAGCTTTTCGTTGCAGATCACCGGAACGAGCTTGACCGGCTGGTTGCCGCGGCTGGCCCCCGATGCGCGACCGTCCGCGCTCGGCGGGATCACGCCCGGCACCTTGTAGACCGTGCTGGCGAGCGAGCAGCGCGCGCTCTGACTCATAGCGGTCGGTGATGACACCACGATCTGGGCCGGCTGCACAGCGCCGGCCGAGAAGCCGTCCTTCTCCATCACCTTGGTCGCATGAGCCGACTCGGTGCTGGTCGACGAGCTGCTGCTCGAGAGGTCGAATGTCGGCTTGAAGCCGCCGGCGACGAAGCAGAACAGGGTGAGTGCGACCAGCACGCCGCCGGTCACAGCGGCGTAACGGATCGGGTTACGGCCGAGCGACTTGCCGATGCGGTCGAAGCGGGAGCCCTTGGAGGGCAGGTGCCACTTCTTGGACGGCCAGAAGAGTCCGCGACCGAGCAGGGTGACGACCGCCGGGATCAGGGTCAGTGCGGCCAGCAGCATGACGGCCACCGCGATGGCCAAGGCCGGACCCATCGACTGGAACATGCCCAGGGTCGAGAGGCCGAGGGTCGCGAAGGCGACGATCACGGCACCGCCGGCGGACGCGATCGCCTCGCCCGCGCGGGTCACCGCGAACTCCACGGACTGCTTGTGCTCCATGGCGTTTCGGCGTGCTTCGCGATAGCGGAAGAGGAAGAACAGGAAGTAGTCGGTGCCGATGCCGAACAGCACCACACCGAGAATGACCTGGAGCTGGGTGTCCACCTGCAGGTTGAACCAGTCCGCGGCTGCGCCGATGACGCCGTTGGACACCATGAACACGATGGCGACCAGGAAGATCGGCGTGATCGCCGCGAGAACGCTCCGGAAGATCCAACCGAGGAGCACGACGATGAGCAGGATCGTGGCCAGCATGACGATCATCTCGCCGCTCTGACCCGACTTGGTCTGGTCGTAGTTCTCCGGAATGGTGCCGGTGGTCTCGGCGGTGAATCCCGTGCCCTTGGTGAGCTTGGCGAGATCCGTTCGCATGGTCCCGGCCTGGTCCATCTCGGATTGCGCCTGCCCGGTGACGCCCTTCGCCATCTGCAGGTTGACGATGGCCGCCTTGGGCTGGGCGACGTTGGCCGGGAACCCGACGGTTCGCGCGGCGTTGGCGTCGAAGTCCGAGCCGAGCTTCAGCCGATTGATGATCGCCGAGATCTTGGCGCCGTCGGTCGTGCTGTTCAACGGGCTGCCGTCGGTGTGGGTGATGACGATCGTGGCGCCGTTGCCCTGTGCCAACTCAGGGAACGCCTGCTTGAGGATCGCGTTGGCCTTGATCGAGTCGTAGCTCTTCGGCAGGAAGTCGGCTTGGTCCGTGGTGGACTTCAAGCCAGGGGCGAGGGCGACGACAACGACGGCGAGGATGACCCAAGCTCCAACGACGAACCACGGGCGTCGAGAGGTGAGGCGACCGAGAGCAGCAAACATGTCGGCCAATGTATTAGGTAGTTGAAAACAACACCCACTCATTTCCTCCGGGTTGGGGCATGCCATTTGTCACGGTCTCGGACGAAATTCGGTTTCGCGTCGAGAGCCGTCCACCTACCGTCGAGGCCGTGGACATTCGCAAGGCAGACCTGAGCAATCCGGCGATCGCCGACGCCTGGTACGAGGTCTACGCGAGGGCTGATCGCTTCGAGCGGCCGTTCGCGGTTCCTTGGCTGCGACCCGAGATTCCCGAGCAGTACGCGCCCAGTCTGCGCAGCGATGCGAGCGCCTGGGCCGGCGTCGTCGATGACCGGATCGTGTGCGTCGGAACCATCGAGCTCTCCCTTCTCGACAACACCCACTCGGCAACGCTGGAGGTCTTCACGGATCCAGATGACCGCCGTCGTGGATACGGGGCGGCGATGCTGGCCCACCTGGAGGGGCTGGCGCGTGCGGCGGGCCGTCGCACGTCCTACCTCGAGGCGCAGTATCCGCTCGACTCGCCAGCCGACGGGAAGGGCTCGGTGGCTGCGGACTTCGCCACGGCCCAGGGCTACAGGTTCGCGCTCGGCGACATCATGCGTTATTTGCCGTTGCCGGTCTCCGAGGAACGCCTCGACGTCCTGAGCTCGGAGGCGGAGCCGTTTCATCGCGGCTATCGGCTCGAGGTGTTCAGCGGGCGGATTCCCGACGCCTGGGTTGCTGACTACGTCGCGCTCGATGCCGGCGTCGCCACTGAGTCGCCGATGGGTGACCTGGAGATCGAGACGGTTTCGACGGCGGTCGAGCCCTTTCGCGACGCCGAGGAGCGGCTCGTGCGACAGGGCAGGATCAGCTACCACGCGCTCGCCTTGTGGGAGGACGAGGTCGTCGGGTTCACGACCGTCTCCGTCGCGGGGTCCGATCGCTCGAAGGGCTACCAATGGGGGACGTTGGTGGCTGCGAAGCACCGTGGGCATCGCCTCGGCTTGGCGCTGAAGGTCGCCAACCTGCGGCAGGTCCAGCAGCACGAGCCCCAGATGCAGGCGATCACCACCTGGAACGCCGAGTCGAACGGGCCGATGATCTCGGTCAACGAGCAGTTGGGCTATGTGGCGGTCGAGCGTCTGGGGGAGTTCGAGAAGCGCTGGTGATCAGGCTCGTGCGAGGACCGCGACCACGTAGTCCTCGGCAGGCGGGTCGAGCTCATAGGTGCCGAAGCGATGCTGGACGGTCAGGTCGACCGCGACGGCGTCGGCCGCGAACTCATCGAACGGGTACGGCCGCGCGGAGCCGTGGCCGTTGGTCGGATGGAACCCCACGAGGATGCGACCGCCCGGAGCCAGCAGATCGCGCAGCCCCGCGAGGAGGCGCTGCTCGGTGTCCGGTGCCAGGAGCACGATGACGTTGCC
>JBQCDC010000339.1:0-3913 GCA_051961575.1 Marmoricola sp. | reverse complement strand
GCTGGCACCCACTAGCCTGAATCACTATGCGGATCGGTTTCGTCGGTGTCGGAATGATGGGCGAGGCACTCCTCGCGGGAGTGCTGCGCGGCTCGGTCGCGCCCGAGGACGTGCTGGTCTGTGAGCGGCGTGGCGATCGTGCCGTCGAGCTCAAGCAGCAGTACGGCGTCAGCGTCGTCGACGACCTCGCGGCCGTCGGGCAGGCGTCCACGATCTTCCTGGTGGTCAAGCCCGGCGACGTTGCGGGCGTCGTCCGCGAACTGGCTCCGGCGCTGACCGCAGACCACCTGCTGATCTCCCTGGCAGCCGGTATCTCGACGGAGGCCATCGAGGCAGAGCTCGACGGCCCGGTCGGCGTCATCCGGGTGATGCCGAACACCCCCGCCCTGGTCGGGGTGGGCATGGCCGCGATGTCGCCGGGCGCCCACTGCTCGACCGAGCAGTTGGAGGTCGCGCGGGAGCTCCTGGCGTCGACGGGCCGCGTCGTCCAGGTCCCTGAGAGCCAGCAGGACGCGGTCACCGCTGTGTCCGGCTCGGGACCCGCTTACGTCTTTCTCGTGATCGAGGCCATGATCGATGCGGGCGTGGGCCTCGGCCTGAGCCGTGACA
Source organism: Marmoricola sp. (assembly GCA_051961575.1). GTDB lineage: Bacteria > Actinomycetota > Actinomycetes > Propionibacteriales > Nocardioidaceae > Marmoricola. The sequence continues at coordinate 3,304 of JBQCDC010000339.1, read as the reverse complement.
TCGCCTCCGAACTGGCCGTTCAGACAGTTTTGGGAGCGGCCACGATGGCAAGTTCGACCGGGGAGCACCCGACGCTGCTGCGGGAGCGCGTGACGTCCCCAGGAGGCACCACAGCAGCCGCTCTGGCGGCCTTTGAGGAGGCCGGCCTCAGGGCAGCCTTTGCGAAGGCTATGCGGGCCGCTAGGGACCGTTCGCGGACGATCTCAGGAAGCTGAGTCAACTCGACACGCTGGGGTCTGAAAAATATCTTTGTTAACCTCTTCCCCACGAGTCACACCAGGCTCTATTCTCCCATCAGCGTGCACGCGGGGTCTGCGGTGGGGAAGCCGTAGGGCGTGACACTAGAAAGTCGGTGCGCTATGCCTGTGAACTTGCCTGGAGAATCCAATGGGGTCTCCGACGTTAAGTTCTTGACGATCGCGGAAGTTGCCGCGGTCATGCGTGTCTCCAAGATGACGGTGTACCGCCTCGTTCACGGGGGAGACCTGCCCGCAGTCCGAGTCGGCCGCTCCTTCCGCGTCAGCGAGAAGGACGTCAACGAGTACATCCAGAAGAGCTTCTATCAAGCTGGCTGAATCACGCTGACTCTTAGCGCCCCGATCAATCGGGGCGTTAAGAGTGTGTGACGTCTCATGGACGATTCGTTCCCGCTGCGCTTGAGCCGATAGGCTGAACCCTCTCAATCTTCATCTTTCAAAGGGTTCAACGTGGGTTCAGTTATCAAGAAGCGCCGCAAGCGCATGGCGAAGAAGAAGCACCGCAAGCTGCTCAAGAAGACGCGCGTGCAGCGTCGCAAGCTCGGCAAGTAACGCCACTGCGCTAGGGCTGGGAGCCTCGGATGGGCCGCGTCGTACTCGTGACAGGTGTCGCCGGTGACCTCGGTCGCCGTTTTGCACGACGCCTGGCTGAACATCCCGAAGTCGACCGCGTCATCGGGGTCGACGTCACGCCCCCCAAGCTCGGCACCGGCGCGATGCAGTTTGTTCGCGCCGACATCCGCAATCCCGTTATCTCGAAGGTCCTCGTGCGTGAGCACGTGGACACGGTGGTGCACGCCGGCGTCGAACCGACGACGGTCAGTGGTCGCGGCTCCATGAAGGAGCTGAACGTCATCGGCACCATGCAACTGCTGGCGGCCTGTCAGCAGGCGCCCGAGCTCGAGCGACTCGTCATCAAGTCCTCGACCGCGGTGTACGGAGCCACCAACCGCGATCCGGCGATGTTCACCGAGGAGATGTCGGCCCGCCGTCTTCCGTCCGTCGGCTACCCGAAGGACGTCGCCGAGGTCGAGGGCTACGTGCGCGGGTTCGCCCGTCGCCGTCCCGAGGTCACGGTGACGACCCTGCGCATGGCCAACATGATCGGGCCGATCGTGTACACGCCGCTGACGGCCTACTTCAAGATGCCGGTCATTCCGACCGTTCTCGGCTTCAACCCGCGCCTGCAGTTCGTTCACGAGCACGACGCACACGGAGCGCTCGAGCGCGCCACCCTGGCAGGCATCCCGGGCACGTTCAACGTCGCCGGCGACGGCGTGATCACCTTGACTCAGGCCCTGCGCCGCCTCGGCAAGCAGGGCATTCCGCTGCCAGCGGCGGGCGTGGCCGGGTTCGGCACGCTGGCCCGCCGATTCGGCGGCCCCGAGTTCACCCAACATCAGATCGCGTGGCTCACCTACGGCCGCGGTGTCTGCAACGGACGCGTGCGCGAGGTCCTCGGCTATGAGCCGGTCTACACGACCGAGCAGGCGTTCAACGACTTCGCGGCCGGCGTCAATCCGGGGTTCCTGAACCCCGAGCGCCTCCGCGCGATCGAGGCCAGCATGCAAGGTGCGTTGGCCTCGACCGGGACGAGTCCAGGGGAGGGATCGCAGTCGTGACCGACGACGAGCAGAACATGGCAGAGGCCCCTAGCAACGTGATTCCGCTCGGCACCCGTGGTCGACCGGGGCGAGGCACGGGCAATGCGAATCCGTCTGCGTCGGCGCGCAATCTCGCGCTTCCCATCAAGGAGACGCGGGTCAAGCCGTTCGTCGAGCCACGCGACGTGACCCGGACCCTGAACCTCAAGCCGTCGGCCGAGACCGAGGACACGACGGCCGCCACCGAGCTGCGGCCGGCGACCACCGCGACGCCCCGTCCCCTGGCAGCGGGTATCCCGGTCGGGGACTGGCTGTCGGCTCTGATGTCGGCGGCGCGCGAGGTCTTCGGGCACAACTACGAGGCTCGTCTGGCGGAGCTCCTGGCGTTCCTGCGGCGTCGTCTCAGCGGCGAGTACGAGGTCGATGAGTACGGCTTCGACCGCGAGATCACCGAGCGCTTCCTCTTCGCCGCCATCAGGCCGCTCAAGGAGAAGTGGTTCCGCATCGAGGTGCGGGGCATCGAGAACATTCCCACCGAGGGTGGCGCGCTCGTCGTGTCCAACCATTCGGGGACCATCCCGGTGGACGGTCTGATGACCGCGCTGAGCATCCACGACCACGCGGACCGCTTCCTGCGACCGCTCGGCGCGGACCTGGTCTTCTCCCTACCGGTCATCGGCGATGTGGCCCGCAAGGCCGGCGCCACTCTGGCCTGCAACGAGGACGCGGAGCGGATGCTCGCCGGCGGTGAGCTCGTCGGCGTCTGGCCCGAAGGCTTCAAGGGCATCGGCAAGCCCTACTCCGAGCGCTACAAGCTGCAGCGCTTCGGACGTGGCGGGTTCGTGTCGGCCGCGATTCGCACCGGCGTTCCGATCATCCCGACCTCGGTCGTGGGTGCCGAGGAGATCTACCCGTTGGTCGGGAACATCCCCGCACTGGCCCGCTTGATGGGCGTTCCGTACATCCCGATCACGCCGCTCTTCCCGCTGCTCGGGCCGCTGGGCCTGGTGCCGCTGCCGTCGAAGTGGATGATCGAGTTCGGCGAGCCGATCCGCACCGACGAGTACGACGCCGCCGCCGCGGACGACCCGATGCTGGTGTTCAACGTGACGGATCAGGTGCGGGAGTCGATCCAGCAGAACCTCTACACGCTGTTGGATCAGCGGGAGTCTGTTTTCGGTCGCTGAGGGGTTACTCGGCGGTGGGTCGTGTCCTGCGAGCACAGCCCTGCCCATCTAGCCGTGTCTGCCGGCCCGTCGCTGCGCGCCGTGCCACAGCCACGCCGTCGTGGGAGTGCTCGCAGAACACGACCCACCGCCGAGATGGTCGCGCACCGCACGATCGGGGTGGGCTGGGGTGGTGCGGGCAAGCACTCCCATGACGGCGCGGCTGCGCGTGGTGAGCGAAGCGAGACGCGCTAGCTGACGCGGCTAGATGGGTAGG
>JBQCDC010000338.1:0-10661 GCA_051961575.1 Marmoricola sp. | reverse complement strand
AAGCGTGCAACATCGGTCCAACCGAATTTCGGATTGGCCTGGCCACCGACGGCCTCGAGGAAAGCCTTGGCCGCTGGTCGATCCAGGCCGGGGAGCGCTCCGGCGGCCGAGTCGAGCACCTCGATCTCGAAGCCGTCGAAGAAGTCGCGCACGAACGCCTGGGCTTCCTGCTCGCTTCGATCCGGCGCGTAGCGGAAGTTCACGGTGACACGACACTCGTCGGGGATGACGTTGGTGGCCACGCCGCCGCCGATCAGAACGGCGTTGAGACCCTCGTGGTACTCAAGGCCGTCGATGACCGGGCGTCGGGCCTCGTACTCGTTGAGGCGCTGCAGGATCGGCGCCGCACGATGGATGGCGTTCACGCCACGCCACGAGCGCGCCGAGTGTGCGCGTTCGCCGCGAGTGATGACGGCGACCCGCAGCGTGCCCTGGCAGCCCGCCTCGACCTGCGCGTCCGACGGCTCCATGAGGATCGCGAAGTCCGCCTCGACGAGCTCCGGCTGCTGCTCGACAATCTTCCGCAGGCCGTTGTAGGTCGCGTCGATCTCCTCGGCCTCGTAGAACACATAGGTGATGTCGCGGTTGGCCGCATCGAGCGTGGCGGCGAGGCGTAGCGCTACCGCGACGCCACCCTTCATGTCGCAAGCGCCCAGGCCGTGGATCGCAGTGCCGTCGTTGCGCGCCGGCAGGTTGTCGTTGAGCGGAACCGTGTCGACGTGCCCGGCGATCACCACACGGTCGCCGTGGCCGAAGCTCGTCCGGGCGACCAACGAGTTGCCGAAGCGCCGGACCTCGAGGTGGGAGAGCGCATTCAGCTCCGCCTCGATCGCGTCGACGATCGCGGCCTCGTTCCAGCTCACGGACTCGATGTTGACCAGCGCCTCTGTGAGAGAGGCAACATCGGAGGTCAGGTCCAAGCGCGCGGGCGTCGTCACACCCGCATACTCCCACCCGGCCCCCACTAATCTGGGCACATGCCCACGGACATCACCTCCACGAGCGCGCCCACCCGAGCTTGGGGCGTCGGCCTCGCGACCATCACCGACGACGGCACGACACTGGACACCTGGTACCCCCAGCCCGCGCTCGGCGCCGCCGCGGACGCCACCGACCTCGAGGCGACCCTCAAGGCCCTGGCGGGACGCGACGCCGACCGTGGCGTCACCCGTGAGGTCGTGCGGCGCGAGATCGAGCTGACCGCGGCTCCGGCTGACGCCAGCGACGTGTACCTCCGCCTGCACCTGCTCAGCCACCGCCTGGTCGCCCCGCACGGGGTCAACCTCGACGGCCAGTTCGGCCTGCTCGCCAACGTCGTTTGGACGAACTTCGGACCGTGCGCGGTCAAGGACTTCGAGCTCACGCGCGCACGCCTCCAGCAGCGCGGACCGGTCACCGTGCTCGGCGTGGACAAGTTCCCCCGCATGACCGACTACGTGCTGCCCACCGGCGTTCGGATCGCCGACGCGGACCGTGTTCGTCTGGGCGCCCACCTCGCGGAGGGCACCACCGTCATGCACGAGGGCTTCGTGAACTTCAACGCCGGCACCCTCGGCACCTCGATGGTGGAGGGCCGGATCTCGGCCGGTGTGGTCGTGGGCAACGGCTCCGACATCGGCGGCGGCGCGTCGATCATGGGCACGCTCTCCGGTGGCGGCACCCAGGTCATCTCGCTCGGCGAGCGCTGCCTGCTCGGCGCCAACTCGGGCATCGGGATCCCGTTGGGCGACGATTGCGTCGTCGAAGCCGGCCTCTACGTCACGGCCGGCACCAAGGTCGTCCTCAAGGGCGACGGCGACGAGCGCACCATCAAGGCGCTCGAGCTCGCCGGAGCGAGCAACGTCCTGTTCCGTCGCAATTCACTGACCGGTGGCGTCGAGGCCGTCCCGTGGAAGGGCCAGGGCATCGAGCTCAACGCCGCCCTTCACAGCAACGACTGATCTTCGGCAGTCAGCATTCGAACCATGCGTACCGTTCGCTTGATCCTCTTCGCCGCGCTCGTCGGCACGATCACGGCCGTCGCTCTGATCCTTTGGCGTCAGAACGACAACCTGTTCGCGCCCACGGACGGCTGTAGTGCCGATGTCAACGGGTACTCGACGTCGCTCGACACGAGTCAGGGTCAGTTCGCGGCGCTGATCGCGGCGATCGGGATGCGGCGCGGCCTCCCCGCACGAGCGGTCTCGATCGCCTTGGCGACTGCCTACCAGGAGAGCAAGATCCAGAACCTGCCGGGCGGCGACGCAGATTCGCTCGGCCTCTTCCAGCAGCGGCCGTCCCAAGGCTGGGGACACCCCAACCAGCTCATGGACCCGGTCTACGCGACCAACGCGTTCTACGACGCTCTGGTGAAGATCCGCAACTACCAGTCCCTCGACATCACCGTGGCGGCCCAAGAGGTGCAGCACTCGGCCTACCCGAGCGCGTATGCCCAGCACGAGAGCGACGCCCGCACCGTCGCGTCGGCACTCACCGGCTACAGCCCGGCGGCCTTCACTTGCGTGGTGACCGGCGACAACACCTTGGGCTCGGCCTCCGACGTCATCGACGACCTCAAGCGCGGTTACGGCAACGCGATCTCGGTGCGCCGGTCCGTGCGGGAGAACGTCGCCGTCGACGTCGGCTCCAGCGCCTCAGGCTTGCGCACGGGCTGGTCGGTGGCTCAGTTCGCCGTGGCCATGGCGCCCGACCTGCACATCAAGGCCGTCCTGTTCGACGGCAAGAAGTGGACGACCGGGAACGCCTCCACCAAGGGATGGACCAAGGCGGACACCGCGTCCGCCTCCAGCGTGTCGATCGTTATGGAGCCAAACGCCTGACGGCTGCTTCGACGCGCTCGTCGGTCGCGGTGAACGCGACGCGGACGTGCTGGCTGCCGGCGACACCGTAGAAGTCGCCGGGCGCCACCAGGATCCCGCGCTCGGCGAACCAGGCCCCCGTGTCCCAGCAGGACTCACCTCGGGTCGTCCATAGGTAAAGCGATGCCTCGGAGTGGTCGACCGTGAAGCCAGCGCTCTCCAGGGCCGCTTTGAGAGCAGCGCGACGCGCGGCGTACCGAGCGTGCTGCACGTCGACGTGCGCGTCGTCGTTGAGAGCGGCGATCATCGCGCGCTGCTGCGGTCCGGGCATCTGCAGACCCAGGTTCTTACGCACGGCGAGCAGCTCGCCGACCACGGCGGGGTCGCCGGCGACGAAGGCACAGCGATAGCCGGCGAGGTTCGACCGCTTCGACAGCGAGTGCACCGCGAGGATGCCCTCGAGCGAGCCACCGTTGACGGCGGGATCGAGGACGGAGACGACCTCGCCCTCCCACACGCACTCGAGGTAGCACTCGTCGGAGATCAGGAGAACTCCGCGCTCGCGGCACCAGTCCACCATCTTGCGCAGGTGCTCGGCGGGGAGCACGCGACCCGTCGGGTTGGAGGGAGAGTTCACCCAGCCGCTGGCCGGGGTGCGCGGGCCCAGGGCGAGAAGCGAGTCGGTCGCCATCACGTCCGCGCCGGCGAGCGCGGCTCCGACCTCGTAGGTCGGGTAGGCCAACTCGGGGTAGACGACGAGGTCACCGGGACCTAACCCGAGGTGGCTGGGCAGCGATCCGATGAGCTCCTTGGAGCCGATCACAGGAAGAACCGCGTCGAGGCCCAGGCCGGTGACACCGAAGCGCCTCTGCAACCAATCGATGCATGCCTGACGCGTCTCGGCGAGGCCGATGGTCAGTGGATAGCCGGGTGAGTCGGCGGCGTCGCGCAAGGCCTGCTGGGCGACGGCCGGGGTGGGATCGACGGGAGTGCCGACCGAGAGGTCGACGATGCCGTCAGGGTGGCTACGGGCGGTGGCCGCGTAGTCGGTGAGCTTGTCCCAGGGGAAGTCCGGCAGCCGCCCGGACACCGGGCGGCGTGCCGAGGTCATCGAGCTCAGTGGTCCTGGTTCTGCGGGGGAAGGGCCGCGATCATCGGGTGGTCGAGCTCCTGCGTGGTCTCGACCATCTTCGCGGCACCGCCCGGCGAGCCGAGGTCATCGAAGAAGTGGACGTTGGCCTCGTAGTAGTCCTTCCACTCGGCCGGGGTGTCGTCCTCGTAGTAGATCGCCTCGACGGGGCAGACGGGCTCGCAGGCACCACAGTCGACGCACTCGTCGGCGTGGATGTACAGCATGCGCTTGCCCTCGTAGATGCAGTCGACGGGGCACTCGTCGACGCAAGCACGGTCCTTGACATCGACGCACGGCTGAGCGATGACGTAGGTCACCTGGGTCCTCCTAAGGCGAAATGGCTGAGCGCAGCCAGCCTAGTATCTCTCGAATGGAATCGGCGCCCGACCCAGGATTAGAACATGTTCCAAGTTCCAGCCCGCTGGGTCCGCGCCACGTCGGGCAGCGGGTCGTGGTGCGTTCACGGGTGCCGGGCGAGACGGGTCCGACCGGGGGCCCCGCGTTCACGGATGTGCTCGGCGTGCTGGAGAGCTGGGTCGACGGTGTGCTGACGCTGAGGACCGAGAACGACGATCTCGTCGAGATTCCCGCCGCACTCGTGGTGTCCGGGAAGCCCGTCCCTCCCCGACCGTCGCGCTTCAGCAGGATCAGCGCCGACGAGGTCGAGCACCGGTGCGTCGACTTTGCGCGATGGACCGAGGCCGTGGAGCTGGGCGATTGGCTCCTCCGCGTCACTGACGGAACCAACCCGTTGGCCAGCGCGGCGATTCTCGCCGGCGACCCGGGGATGCCCCTCGATCAAGCCATCGACACGACGGCGGAGTTCTATGCTCGGCGCGATCGCCAGCCTGTGGCCCGCGTGGTCGTGGGCTCCTCGATCGATGAGCATCTCACCGGTCTCGGCTGGCGTCCGCTCGACGTGGAGCGTGCTGATAACGAGGTCCACCTCGCAGGAGTCGCCGCACTTGCCCGGCGATTGGTGGGGGTGGACACCAGCGGTGTCGTCCACGAGGCGACGGTGAGCTACGACTGGCTCGTCGGGAACGACCGCGCACAGGCCAACTTCGCGGCCGTGGCCGCCTCCCTCGATCTGCGCGATGCCACCTTCGGGTCGATCTCCGAGGATGGCGAGCAGGTTGCGCGGGCCCGTGCCAATGTCGTCAGCGGCTGGACCTTCCTGGCCGATCTGTTCGTCCGACCGGACCGCCGCGAACGCGGACTCGCCCGAACGATGATGGCCGCGATGACCGAGTGGGCCGCTGAGCGCGGGGCCACGGTGATGGCCTTGCAGGTCGCCGCCGACAACACGCCGGCGCAGAGGCTCTACGCCGATCTTGGCTTCGAGCGGCACCACCGATATCGCTACTTGACGGGCTAGATGCCGGCGAACAGGTCGGACTCGCGTCCGCTCGCATCGGGCACCGGCGTGCCCTTGGCGATCCGGTAGCACTCCAGTCCCCAGACCTGGTTGCCAAGGTTGTTGGAGAGCGCGAAGAAGGGGCCGTCCACCGCGATCTGGGTGACGTGCGCTTTCATCGCCTCCAGCTTGGCGCCGACGTAGTCGGTCGCGTCGACCTCGGCCGTCATGAACTCGTCCTCGACCATGAACGGCGGCAGCGGGCCGTCGGGGTCCATGCCCTCGAACGACGTGGTGTCGCCGGCTGCGCGCAGGGTGCGCAGCCCCTCGCGCATGCGGGAGGCGGACATCGCGCCCCAGTAGATCTTGGCGATCTCGTGCGCATCGCCGAGCTCGGGGCGGAAGGACGGAACGGCGGCGAGTGACGCCGCGTAGGTCGCGACGCGGTGCGCCTGGATGTGGTCCGGATGTCCGTAGCCACCGAACTCGTCATAGGTGACCAGCACCTGCGGACGCACCTCGCGGATCACCGTCACCAGATCGCTCGCGGCGGTCAGTAGGTCCGCGTTCCAGAAGGCGTTGTCGTGGATGTCGTCGGCGGGAATCGCGTAGCCGTCCTCGTGCCACTTCATGCCGGAGTCCCGGTAGCGGCCGAATCCGCCGAGGTAGCGGTGATCGGTGACACCCAGCACCTTCATGGCGTTGGTGAGCTCGATCTTGCGCTGCTCAGCGAGGCGGTCCTCCTGGTCGGCGGCGAGGTGCGCCAGCTCGGGAACCAGGATCTCGCCCATCTCGCCACCGGTGCAGGTGACCAGCGTGACCGCCACCCCTTCGGCCACATACTTGGCCATCGTGGCGCCCTGCCCGATGCTCTCGTCGTCAGGGTGAGCGTGAACGAGCAGAAGTCTGCGATCCATGCCAACGAGCCTACGTGCACGCAGCGAGGTCGAATCGAGCTTGCTCGAATTCGCGCCGAGCAAGAAGCGTTGAGGAGCGCAGCGACGATCAGTAGGCCACCCAGCCGTCGAACTCGTCGGCGGCGAGCTCCAGCATGGCGTGCGGTGCATCGCTCCAGACCGCCCACGAGTGGTCCATGTCGTCGTCCTCCCCCGCGAACCTCACCTGCTCGAGGCGAGTGCTGAACCCGTTATGGCTCAGGGCGCGGGCGACGGCCAGAGCGTCGGCCTTCTCGAAGAGGACGACCTGATGTGGCAGCGCTTCGCTCACTCCTCGACCTCCGGTTTGGGTTTGGGCGGAAGCGGAGCGAGCGCGAGCTGGCGCGACTGGGTGACGAGGCGACCTGCGCTGTCCCAGACCTCGCAGTCCTCCTCGAAGAAGCCACCGGCGTAGTTGCGCGACTCGTGCCGGATCCGAAGCGGTCCGGGCGCAGGCGTCGCCCGGATGTGGGCGGTGAGCTCGAGGGTGGGCGCCCAGCCCGGCAGTCCCATCTCGATCGTCACGGGCGGCAAGGTGTCGACGACGGTAAGCAGAGCGATCGGATCGATCGGCCGACCATCGGCCAGCTCGAACCACGCTTGCACGTAGGTGTTGCCGCTCGGCTTGCCGGTCAGCAGTCCGGTGCTCTCGGGGCCGACGTGCATGTCGAACCGGTCGAGCATCGGCACGAAGGCCTTGATCTCCGGAGGTGCGAGCGAGGTCAACACGCACTGGTCGATCGGCGGGAGCGGCGGCGGCGTGGCGGTCGTGCGGATGTCACCGCTGATCCGGTCGAGGTCGCCGTAGGTGGCCAGCGCCGTGATGCGCTCGACCTCGGTACCGTCCTCCGCCTTCTGCGACAAGGTCGCGGCGACAGTAGTGGTGCCCCGCCCTTGACGGATGCGACGCACCGAGACGGTCGCCGGGCCGGCAACCGAGGGCGAGAGGTAGTAGCCGGTCACGGTGTAGGGATCGTGATGACCGATCTCGGCGAGGTCGAACTTGATGGCGTTGCCGATCACGGCGAGCAGGTAGCCGCCGTTCAGTCCGCCGCCGACCTTCCAGCCCGCCTCGAGGTCCGCCGCGTACCGGCCGGCGGAGATGCGCTCGACCGCGATGGCCTCGTCATATTCGTATCCCACCTCGCCATTCTGCCGATCTCGGAGCGCAACCGGGGCGGCAGTACGGTGTGACCTGTGACAAGTACGCCCGTGGCCGGCTGGTACCCCGATCCCGAGATGGCGGGGCGACTTCGCTACTGGGACGGGGCTCAGTGGACCGAGCACATCGCAGCGCCGCACCAGGGGCAGGTCACGCTCTTCAACAACCCGTATGAGAAGCCGGCGCGCACCAAGCAGCGTCGCACGCTCGAAGACTCCTTCACCGGCAAGGAGCGCGTCCAGGCCGCAGCCATCGACGCAGCGCTCGTGATCCCCTTCCTCATCATCGGGTTCGGGCTCGGCCCACTCCTCGGGTGGATCTCCGGCAACCACGACTCGGCGAACCACGCCTATCACGTCGGCGGAATGGTGCTGGCCTTCGTCCTCGGCCTCGGAGTCGTCGCCTGGAACCTCCTCGTCCGCGAGACCACGCTCGGGACCGACGTCGTCGAGAGCCTTAAGAGAAAGGCCCCATAATCAGCGATTATGGTCCGACGATGGTGTCTCGTGGTGGGTGCTGTCGTCGTCGCGTTTCTCGCACTGACGCAGGCCGTCACCTGGCTGACGTCACTTCCGGTGACGACGTCGATCGAGCAACCGGGACCCATCGTGGTGATCGGGATGCCTCGCCTCACCTGGAGCGACGTCTCCCCTGACGCAACCCCGGCGATCTGGTCGCTGGCACAGTCGGGAGCGGTCGGAGCGCTGACCACCCGGGCCTGGAGCGACCACAGCTGCACCACCGACGCATGGTTGACGCTGTCGGCCGGCTACCAGGCGAGCAACACCGACGGTCGCCACTGCCCGGTGACCTATCGACCAGAGGTCATCGACGACGAGGCCGCGCCGCTGGCCTCGTGGACCAACTGGGAGATCTGGCGCACCAACATGGCGGCGATGGATCCGCCCGCGCGCATCGGCATGCTCACCGACACCATGACGGCCCACGGTCAGTGCGTCGAGGCGTCGGGCAACGCCGCACTCGTCGGGGCGGCGAACTTCGACGGGATCGGACGGATCCTGATCCCGGGCAGGACCAAATGCCCCATCCAGTTCTACAGCCTTCCCAGCATCAACGATGCTGCCGTCGCGAGCCTCGTGACCGAGCTGCCCCCACGCTCGACGGTCGTGCTCGCCGGCATGGGAGACGCGGATGGTCCGACCTCGCTGCACGTCGTGATCGTCAGCGGGCCCGGCGTTCGCCACGGCATGCTGACCTCGCGGTCGACCCGGCAGGCCGGATTCCTTCAGGTCGCCGACATCTCGGCGCTGATCCTCTCGCGCCTCGGTCCGTCGGCCCCGACGCTCACGCTGGGCCGGGTGCCGACCGTCATGCCGTCGTCGCCCGCGCACGCCATTCAAGTCGCGACCGACCTCACCCAGGCCCTGAACATCGAGCAACCCTTCGTGACCGGCTTCTTCGGGTTGTTCCTGGGCTCGAGTGCAGCGCTGCTTGCGATCGGCATGCTGCGCTGGGCGTGGATCCGCATGCGCGCCCAACCGGATCGCGCTCCGCACGTCGGCCTCCGCCGATGGTTCGCGTGGATCGCCGCGATGTGTGCCTCGATGCCGGCGGCCACGTTCCTCGTCGGCCTGTTCCCGTGGTGGCGCCTGAGTCATCCGCGCGCGGGCCTGTGCATCGGAGTCGCCCTGATCTGCTTGGCGATGGCGGCGCTCGCGCTCCTCGGACCATGGCGGCGGCTCGCCGCTGGGCCGATGACGTTCGTAGCCACCGCCACGTTCGTCGTCATCGCGCAGGACGTCCTCCACGGATCTCGTCTGCAGCTGATCGCGGTGATGGGACTGCAACCCGTCTACGGCGGTCGCTACTTCGGGATGGGCAATGTGGGTGCAGCACTCTGGGTGACCAGCGCACTGGTGGCAGCGGCGATGTTCGGCAACTACTTGCTGCGGAACGGCCACCGCGCACTTGCGGCGATCACCATCGTCCTGATCGGCCTCACCACGTTGGTGATCGACTCGGTGCCCTGGTGGGGCAACAAGGCGGGGGCGATGCTCGCCATCACGCCGAGCTTCGCCTATCTCGCCCTGTGTGCCAGCGGTCTGCGCATCACCTGGCGACGAGCCGCCGCCATCGGTGCCGTGACCGTTCTGCTCGCCGCCGGTTTCACGCTCGTCAACACGTTGGTACCAGTACGCGACCGAACGCACATCGGCAACTTCGGAGCCGAGGCGTTCCGCGGTGACTTCCACGGACTCTGGGACATCGTCCGGCTCAACTGGCACATGTTGACGTCGAACTGGCTCAATGGCTCGGTGCTGATCCTCATCGTCGGGATCGTCGCGTACTTCCTGCGCCCGTCGTTGATCAAGCGACCACTCGACGCGGTGCTGGATCAGCTGCCGCTGCTCGGCGCTGGTATCTCCGCGGTGATGGTGTGCTGGCTGCTGGCCTTCCTGGCAGAGGACTCGGGTACCGGGATTCCACCGACGGGTCTCCTCGTGCTGGCTCCCCTGTTGACGTTGCTGGCCGCACGCATTCCGGCAACGGCACGACCCGTGCTCGTCAGCGAGCTGGAGGAGAAGCCATGACCTCGCTCGCCAAGCCTGCCCTCGAGCACTACGAGTCCTGGGCCGAGTGCGTCGCCGAGTTCGGCGGCGTGCTCGACGAGCGCCACGGCGATGGGCACTGGTACCTTCCCGAGTCCCTGCAGACCAGCACCGACCGCGAGACCTACGAGGCCTACCTCGCCCTTCTACGCCGCATGGGACACGACCCGCTCGAACCCGCGGTACCCAGTGACCACTGGTGGATCATGGACGGCACGGCCATCGTGGGGTTCATCGCGATCCGGCATCGGCTCAACGAGAACCTGCGAAAGCGGGGTGGACACATCGGCTACTCGATCCGGCCCAGTCGGCGCCGGGAGGGCCACGCGTTGCGGGCAGTGGCGCTCGCCCTGCTTCGTTGTCGGGAGCTGGGCATCGAGCGGGTGCTCATCACCTGCGACGACGACAACATCGCCTCGGCTCGGACGATCGAGAGCAACGGCGGAGTCCTACAGGACGTGGTCGAAGGCGTCAGGCGCTATTGGGTCGAGGTGGCGTAGGGAGCGAGCGCGTCAGCCGCGGCTCGTAATGCGCGCGCGGCTGCTCGACTGCCACGGACCGAGTCGGGGCAGGCCTTCCAGTAGGGCACCTGCGCGGCTTCGGTTGCGGCGGCAGCGTCCTGGTCGTCGGCAAGCTGCACGAGAATGCGCTGCACGGCGAGTGCAGTTTCTTCGTCCAACTGGTTATCGAGCACTCACCTAGGGTGC
>JBQCDC010000337.1:0-2369 GCA_051961575.1 Marmoricola sp. | reverse complement strand
GGCGCGCGCGATGGTCGGGCCGGACGGACCGTGCGGTGTGCCGGGACCCGACCGGTCGCGTCCAGCTTGTAGGCCGTGTACGAGCCGCGCTCGAAGTAGACACGGCCCGCGGGCGCGTCGCCGTGGGGGTGGGTGGCGCCGAGCGCCCAGGTCACCCCGAACGACTCGGGGAAGTACCAGCCCTTGTACGGTCCGGCCGATACGCGCAGCGCGACCGGCCCGTTCAGCAGCCTCCACCGACGATCGAACGGTGCCGTGGTCGGTCGGGCGAAGGCCACTCGCTTCGAGCGGAGGATCCGCCCGTTGGTGCCGACCTGGTAGATCGTCGAGGTGTGGGGCGTGGCCTGCAGCGTTCCGGAGACGCTCAGGAGGGGGTAGTCGTCGCGATATGCGTTGGCCGTCGCCGCGAATCCTGAGTTCTTGGTGTACCGCAGCAGCATCAGAAACTGACGCACGTGGATCTGGTGGTAGGTCCATGCGGGCGTTCGATGCCGCAGCGAGTAGGCGCTGACGGCCTTGGGGCGGCGGAAGGCGGTCATGGCCGTCTGCTGAACGGTGGCCACGGCGCCGCGAATCAGTTCGAGGGCGAGGGCGTCGCGGGTCAACTGCCAGTAGTCGAGCAGCCCGTACAGGGCGAAGATGTGTCCGTTGAGGACGTTCTCGCCTTTGCTCGCGGGGTAGCGCGGGTACTCCTCCAGCCAGAGTCGGTGGCTGGCGTCGACATAGGCCGCATACGGAGCTTTGCCGTTCGGCGCCTGGCCGAAGCTAAGGAACGTCGCATCCGCCGCCTGTCGCCACTTCTCGTCACCGGTCGCCTGGTACATGCGGGTGAACACGCTGAGGGCGCGTCCCTGGGCCATGCCCGAGTACCAGGGGGCGATCAGCGACTCCGACGTATCGCCCAACGGTGGGTAGTCGAAGTCATAGGGGAAGTACCAGGCCGCGTTCGACTCGTCGTGGATGTCGATCAACCGCTGCGCGTTGCGGGTCGCGATGTCCAGGTACGCGGAGTTGCCGGTGCGCCGGTACGAGTCGAGGTTGTCGAGGGCGTAACCGCTCTGAGTCACGGGCTGGTTGTAGAGCTTGCCCTTCCACTCGATCATGCGGACGCCGTCCTGATCGCGCACGCCCGAACCGCTCGGGGACCCGATGGCGACGTTGTCGTAGGCACGCTGTCCGACGGGAAGTGCCACGACGGGCCCGGCGTAGCGGGCGTACGGGCCGTGTGCGGGCACCACGCTTGGTGCCGCCTGCGTCGGTGCAGCGAGTCCCACCGCCAGTGCGGCGGTGAGCGCAAGCGCGGATGCAGCAGTGTGTCGTTTCATGCTCAGGTGCCCCCCGGTCGTTGACATGAAGGCGTCATCATCACATACGCCGCAGACATCGTTTGCACGGGCTGAGTGCGCAACGCCCGAGCCGCCGGGCTTCCGCTGTCGGTGAACACGAGGCGGAATCGCGGGGTTTTGTCCGCGTTCTTGTCTAGTGTCGACGCCGTGACCCTCAACGACACCTCGAGCCCCAGCCGGGACATTCGCATGGACAGCGGCCTCGACAGCATGGGGCTGGACAACCACATCTACCAGCGTCTGCTGCGTGAGCGCATCGTGTTCCTCGGGTCGGAGGTTCGCGACCAGAACGCCAACGCGATCTGTGCCCAGCTCCTGCTGCTCTCGGCGGAAGACCCCGAGGCGGACATCTTCCTGCACATCAACTCGCCGGGCGGCTCGGTCGACTCGGGCATGGCGATCTACGACACCATGAACTACATCCCCAACGACGTCGCCACCGTGGCCATGGGCCTCGCGGCGTCGATGGGTCAGTTCCTGCTCTGCGCCGGCGCCAAGGGCAAGCGGTACGCGCTGCCGCACGCGCGCATCATGATGCACCAGCCCTCCGGCGGCATGGGCGGCTCGGCCTCGGACATCAAGATCCAGGCTCAGCAGTCGCTGCACATCAAGAAGGTGCTCCTCGACCTCATCGCGCAGCACACGGGCCAGGCGATCGACCAGGTCGAGCAGGACGCGGACCGCGACCGCTGGTTCACCGCCCCCGAGGCCAAGGACTACGGCTTCATCGACCACGTGATCAAGAGCGCGCGGGAGGCCGTCGACGAGGGCCGGCCTGCACGCAACAACCGCGACAACGCAGGCAAGTGAGGCTTTGACGTGAACTACTACATCCCGCAGTGGGAAGAGCGCACCTCCTACGGCATCCGTCGGATCGACCCCTACGCGAAGCTGTTCGAGGACCGGATCATCTTCCTCGGCACGCCGATCAGCGACGACATCGCCAACGCGGTGATGGCGCAGCTGATGTGCCTGGAGTCGATGGACCCCCAGCGCGACATCCAGATCTACATCAACAGCCCG
>JBQCDC010000336.1:0-5572 GCA_051961575.1 Marmoricola sp. | reverse complement strand
CCCCCCGGGTGTTGAGGCGGCCCTTGCCCACCCATGGTCTACACGCCCGCCCCCCGCGGGCTGCTCTTTGGGGGGGGTGGGGCTCCCCGACGACACGGCGGCCCCCCACTGGAGGATGGCCGTCGCACGGCCCGCCTCGTGGTTCACGCCGGGCGGGCGTCGTTGCTGCGTTGTCGAACGTCAGCAGGAGCGATGGGTAGTAAGCGCGGGCGGCGCGACGGTCACCTTGAGTTGATCGTTCGCGATCGGGCGATCACCTCCTCATGCTTCCTTCGTCCGATTCGAGCGGTGTGTTCAGTCCGGGGGCGAGCGCTGCCGCGACCACGCATCCTCGGTGCGCGGCCCCTCACCCGGTTCCGGCAATCTCCAGCCGGACCCGTACGAAGGCTTCCGGCCCTGATCACCGCCGCCGAGATTGCCCGGTTCAGGCGGTTGCGGCGCCTCGGGCCAGTTGGCGGCGATGATCGCCTCGAACTCGGCATCGAGCAGGTCCTCCTCGCCGCACAACAGGTCAAGGAAGTCCTCTGCCGAACTCGCAAGCGTGTCCTCGCCGCTACAGGCATGCGTCGACATGGCGAAAGCCCGCGGTCGGGTCAGGCGCTGATCGCGTGCCGTTCGTCTTGGTTGCTGGTGATCGCGATCTTGCGGGGCTTGGCCTGCTCGGCGACCGGGATCAACAGGGTCAGGACGCCTGCGTCGTAGCTGGCGCTGATCCGCTCGGTGTCCAGGTTGTCGCCCAAGACCAATTGGCGGCTGAAGACCCCGCGCGGACGCTCCGCTGCGATCAGCTCGGCATCGCTGGCCCGATCCGGCCGCTCGGCCTTGACCGTGACCACGTTGCGTTCCACGTCCAGGTCGATCGACCCTGGGTCGACCCCGGGAAGGTCGAACTCGACGTGGAACGTGTCGCCCTCGCGCCACGCGTCCATCGGCATCACCGCAGGCCGCGCCAGCGTGCCGCTCGCGCCCAGCATCTGCTGGGTGAGCCGGTCCAACTCACGGAAAGGATCGGTGCGCATCAGCATCGTGTCCACCTCCAAAACTCCTCGTCTCTCGGATGCTTTTCAGGTCCATAGATCCATCGCCACTCCGTGACAGATCTATGGTGTGCGCTATAGGTTTTATATAGCAACTGTGAGAGGCTGATGCAAGACAGGAACAGGAGAAATTTCGTGAAACCGCAGGTGAGGTGAATGGCACCCGACTCTCCCGACCGGGCCCGTGGGGTCTACGCGATCTCGGTGGCTGCCGAGCTCGTCGGTACTGGCGTACAGAACTTGCGTGCCTACGAGGCTCGGGGCCTTGTCACCCCTGATCGCACCGATGGCGGCACTCGCCGCTACAGCGCCGACGACCTCGATCGTCTCCGACGCATCAACGACCTCCTCGACGCCGGACTCAATCTCGCCGGCGTCGCCATGGTCCTCGCCCTTCAGGACGAGAACCACCACCTCCGAAGCACACACGACCCCTAGCCCTCGCGCGCTAGAAGGGCAGCTTCCAGATGCCCCGGCCATGTGTTGCCGCGTAGATCGAACCATCCGGGCCTCGCGTGAGGTCGTTGACCGCAGTGTTCGGCAGGCCCGTACCCAAGGTGGACCACGAGGTCGCCGAGCCCTGGCCCGTCGCGGCGGTGAACACCCCGACATCGGTCGCGAGTGCGAGCTTGTTCTTGCCGATGAGCAACGCATCGGAAGGCACGTCGGGGAGGTTGCCGGAGATGTCGGTCCAGGTCACCCCTCCATCCGTGGTCTCGAACACGTGGCCGACGCCACCACCCGGGACCCAGCGGCGCGAGTATCCGTTGAAGACCACGTAGGCATGCGCCGGGTTGCGCGGATCGGCCGTGACGCCAGCGATGTAGCGATTCGGAAGCCCGGCCATGTTGATCTGGTGCCAGGTACCGCCATAGTTCGTGGCAAGGCCACTGCTGAACTGGGGCCCCGGGTTGCCACCGCCACCGACCCACGCGGCGTAGACGATGCCGCCGCTGTTGGCCGACGACAGCGCGGTCACCGCGTTGCCAGCCCCGGTGTCGAACACGTTCTGCCACGAGCAGGTCGAGGCGCTGGTACAGCTGGTGTTCCAGCCGGCCGTGGAGATCCACACGTCCTCGCCTCCGAGCAACCAGACGTTGGCGTTCTGAGCGTCTTGGATGAACGGGGTGACGAAGCGCATGCCCGGGTCGCAACCGGCCAGCGGAGTCATTCCGTAGACCGTCTGCTGTGAGTAGCAACTCGGGCTGGTGTTGCCGGAGAAGAAGGAGAGCCCCCCGTCGCTCGTCCGATACGTCGTGCCTTGGACGTATTCGCCCGCCGCCCGGTTGCCATTGGCCGGGTCGACCACGACGTCGAAGCCGTCACCACTCGCGGGCTCGACCATCTGACTGAGACTGGGGGAGATCAGCGAGGTGCCGTTGTCCTGCAGTCCGCCCCAGGCGGCGATGCCGTCGTCACGCACGCCGGCCCGAGCGTCGTAGTACTGCCAGGAGTGCAGCGTGGCGTTGAGGTCGGTCCAGTTGCCGTCGAGTCCCGCCGCGTCGGAGAGCGGGCGGCTGTAGACACCGCCGTCATTGCCGATCACGATCTTGCCGTCGGCGATCATCGCCGCGTGCTGGTCGGGGTGCGTGGTCTTGGGGCAGGTCGTCGGGTTGGTCGAGTCGCAGGCGTAGGAGTAGTTCCAGTACGGGCTGGACACCGTCCAGTGCACCCCGGCATCAACCGATTGATAGACCTCCTCGAGGCCGACGTACAGGTGGTTGGGATTGGCGGGATCGACCGCAAGGTCCTGGTTGTACCAGGACTGCTCGCCCGGTGTGCCGAAGAAGCCCGCGGCGCCGGCCGCGGTCAACTTCTTCCCGTCGGCGATCTGCTTCCACGGCCCCGCGACGCTCGCCGCGCTTCCGTTGTTCCCCGTGGACATGAAGATTCCCTGCAGGGTCACCGTCGTCGGGTCCTCAACGATCGCGTACAGCCTCGAACCGTCCTTCGAATACGCGAAGGTCGTGCGGCCGATCTTGCTCGCGTCGATGTTGCCGGCGAGCGTCACCTTGCTGAAGTGCAGTCCGCCGTCGGTCGACTCGTAGAACCCGTTCGTCGAGTAGGCCGCCGACCGCCATGCGTTCGCCGCGATCACATCCGATCCACCGGACCCGGGCACGACCTGGACGTTGGTGACCTGATCGGCATACGGCGGGAAGACGGTCGCGCCGGCCGGAGCCAGGACCTCTGTCCAGGCACCTCCCGCGAACCGCCACAGGCCGTTGTCGGTGGCGGCATAGGCGGTGCCGTTCGGCGCGAAGGCGAGGTTGAAGACGGTGTGCGACACGAGCGGGTTGGCCCCGTTCACGTCGCCGACGCGCGTGTAGGTGGCGCCGTCGTCCGACGATCGATAGACGCCAGTGCCGGCATACGAGTCCTGGCTGGTGTTCGCCTCACCGGTACCGACCCACAGCGAGCCGTCGGCCGGATCGATAGCGACCGCGCCGATCGCCAGGCTGGGCAGTCCATCCGATGTCGGGGTCCAGTGCGCGCCCTGGTCGCTCGACCTCCAGACGCCCCCGTTTGCGGTGCCGGCGAACCAGGCGCCATCAGGCGCCTCTGCCAGGGCGGTGGTGCGTCCTCCCACCAGGCCGAACCCCGCGCCGACATTGGACCAGAACGGATCGAGATAGGGAGAGGTCTCGGCGTTGTACGGGCGGTTGGTCACCTCGGTCCAAGCGCCCCCCGTCGACGGCATCGAGTGGGCCTGACCGACGGCGCTCACGAGCGCATTGCCGGAGACGGAGCCCGCCGGCAGAGCACGCTCGGACGCATAGGCCTGCTCCAGCGACGCAACGCCCCGGGCCTCACCGCCGTCGGTGCTATGGGCCTTACTGGGGCGGTGGCCATTGCCCCCGGCGAAGGCCTGACCGGTGATACCGAGACCGGTCAGAGAGACCACGGTGAGAATGACAGTTCCGACGAGTCCAGCGCGCGCGCGTCCCATGTTCGCTCCTCTAGTGCGACGACCGCCCCCGCTCTTGTGATCCTGCTCCTGCGTCGCATCGCTGGCAAGGTCAGGATGCGACCGTGGTCACGTCGCGCCACCGAACCTTCTGGTGGCAGGCCTCGCAAGCGATCTCCGGATGGAACACCGCTCCACAGGTGTGCTCGAAGACCAGCGGCGGGCCTGATTCACCGGCGAGGTGAGCGTCGCCCCAGGCCCGCAGCACCGTGATGACGGGGACGAGCGAGCGACCTAGCGCGGTGAGGTGGTAGTCGAACCGTGGCGGTCGCTCTTGGTATTGGCGGCGCTCGATGAGGCCGTTCTCCTCGAGCTTGCGCAGCCGGGTGGTCAGGATGTCGCGGGGCGCTCCGGTGTAGCCGGCGATCTCGTCGAAGCGGTGCACGCCCAGCATGAGCTCGCGCAGGGCGAGCAGCGTCCACTTCTCCCCCACCAGCTCCAGCGCGCGGGCGACCGAGCATTCACGAACCTCTGCCATGTCTCCATCCTAGATGAGTTTGATTTCACAACCCAGTTAGTTGGATTTTCAAACCTACTGCATTAGCGTCCACTTCAGAGCCTCCTGAAAGGGGAAGATCATGAGCACTGCCGTCATCGTCGATGCAGTCCGTACCCCCGTCGCCAAAGGCAAGCCCGGCGGCGCCTACTCCGAGATCCACCCGGTCGACCTGCATGCCCACACCCTTCGGGCTCTGGTCGAGCGCAACGCTCTGGACCCCCATGAGATCGACGACGTCATCAGCGGCGCCGTCGGCCAGGTCGGCGAGCAATCCGGCAACACGGCGCGGTGGGCCGTCCTCGGAGCCGGGTTCCCCGAGTCGGTGCCAGCCGTGACCGTCGATCGGCAATGTGGATCCAGCCAGCAAGCCCTTCACTTCGCCGCTCAGGGAGTCATCGCCGGCGCCTATGACGTCGCCATCGCCTCGGGCATCGAATCGATGAGCCACATCCCGATCGGATCGCAGAGCCTCGGCAGGGACTTCTTCGGAGCCGAGGTCGCCCAGCGCTATCAGCCCGGCCTGGTCCCCCAGGGCATCAGCGCCGAATTGATCGCGAACAAGTGGAACCTCTCCCGCCAGCAGCTCGACGAGTTCGCCGCCGAGTCCCACCAACGAGCTGCCCGAGCTTGGAAGGACGGCCTCTTCGACTCCCAGATCACGCGCATCAACGACCTGGCCATCGACGAGACGATCCGGCCCGAGACGACCCCCGAGACGCTCGCCGGTCTTCGGTTGGCCTTCAAGGACGACTACTGGGTCTCACGCTTCCCGGAGATCGACTGGCGGGTGACCGCAGGCAACAGCTCGCCGATCAACGACGGCTCGGCCGCCGTCCTGGTGACCAGCGAGGAAGCGGCGGCACGGCTCGGGCTCAAGCCGCGGGCCCGCGTGCACTCGTTCGCCGTCACCGGTGAAGACCCGATCTACATGCTGACCGGCATCATCCCCGCCACCCAGAAGGTTCTCGCTCGCGCCGGCCTGAGCATCGGTGACATCGACGCGTTCGAGGTCAACGAGGCCTTCGCATCGGTCGTGCTCGCCTGGCAGGCGGAGACCGGCGCCTCGCT
>JBQCDC010000335.1:0-7375 GCA_051961575.1 Marmoricola sp. | reverse complement strand
TCGATAGCGGAACACGTTGTACTCGGCGCTGAGACCCGACACGTCGCGAGCGACCCCGAACTCGTCGGCCCATGCGGCGGCGTCCGAGCCGAGCGAGCGTTCGAGGAAGTCGAGGTCGACGTCCTGGAGACCGCGTGCCTCCTCGAGCAGCCGAGCCGGCACGCCGACGATCTCCGCCGCCACCTTCGCGGGCTCGGGCGCCCAGTCACTCAGACCGACGAGGTAGTTCGGGCCACCCGCCTTCGCACCGGCGCCGACCGCCGACTTCTTCCAGCCACCGAAGGGCTGGCGCCGGACGATCGCACCGACCGTCGAGCGGTTCACGTACGCGTTGCCGACCTGGACGGACTCGATCCAACGCGCCACCTCGCCGGGATCGAGCGAGTGGATCCCGCCGGTGAGCCCGTAGTCGACCTGGTTCTCCCAGGCGATCGCTTCCTCGAGGTCGCGCGCAGCCATGAGGCCGAGCACCGGGCCGAAATATTCGGTGAGGTGGAAGCTGGATCCTGGTCGCACACCTGTCTTCACACCTGGCGACCACAACCGACCGGTGTCGTCGAGGGGCCGCGGCTCGACCAGCCACGACTCGCCCTCGCCCAGTTGGGTCAGCGCGTCCTGAAGCTTGCCCGCGACCGGCTCGATCACCGGACCCATCATCGCCTCGGGATTGGTCGGATAGTCGACGACCAAGGACGTCACCGCATCGACGAGTTGATCGCGGAACCGGCGGGAGGTGGCGACAGAGCCGACCAGGATGCCGAGCGAAGCAGCGGAGCACTTCTGGCCGGCATGCCCGAAAGCCGAGTACACGAGGTCCTTGACCGCGAGGTCCAGGTCCGCGTGCGGCGTGACCACGATGGCATTCTTGCCGCTCGTCTCCGCCAGGAGCGGCAGGTCCGGGCGGAAGGTGCGGAACAACTCCGCGGTCTCGAACGCCCCCGTGAGAATCAGGCGATCCACCCGGGGATCGGCGACGAGCTGCTGCCCGAGCTCGCCTTCCTCGAGGTGCGCGAGGCGGAGAGCGTCACGCAGGACGCCGCCCTCCCACAATGCCTGGACCATCACGGAGCCGCAGCGCCGCGCCTGCGTGGCCGGCTTGATGATGACCGCCGAGCCGGCCGCGAGCGCCGCGAGCACGCCGCCGGTCGGGATGGCGACCGGAAAGTTCCAGGGCGGGGTGACCACGGTCAGCCGCGTGCTGACGTGGGACGCACCGTCGACGCGGTCCAGCTTCTCGGCCAGGTCGGCGTAATAGTTCGCGAAGTCGACGGCCTCGGAGACCTCCGGGTCCCCCTGGTCGAGCGTCTTCCCGCACTCGGCCGCCATCACCTCGAGCAGCTCCGCGCGATGCGCCTCGAGACTCTGCGCGGCCCGACGCAGAATCGCGGCGCGCTCACTCCCCGACCGTTGGCGCCACCGGGCTCCCGCCTCGACGGCGTCGGCGATCGTGGCATCGAGGTCAGCACTCGTCGAGATGGTGTGTTCGGCAACCAGGGCGAGCCCGCTGCGGGACTCCGCGACGCGACCGATGATCGCCCGACCCCAAGCCCGGTTCGCGGGAAGCGACGGATCCGTGTCACTGACGTTCTCGAAGCCACCGGTCGGAGCGAGGACGACGTCGCTGCTTCGATCCTGACGCCGATTCGGCTGCGGCACCTCGTCGTCGAGTGCCCGCAACGCGTCGGCGAACCGGGTCAGCTCGCGCTGATACAGCTCCTCGTTCGTGTTGAGGTCGAATACCGCCGACATGAAGTTCTCACTGCTCGCGCCCTCCTCGAGCCGCCGCACCAGGTAGGCGATCGCGCTGTTGAAGTCGCGCGGGTGCACCACCGGTACGTACAGCAGGAGACCACCGACGTGCCGACGGATCACGTCGGCCTGCGTGGACGCCATCCCGAGCAACATCTCGAACTCGATGCGGTCGCGGACGCCTCGCCGGCCCGCGAGCACCCACGCGTAGGCAATGTCGAACAGGTTGTGACCGGCGACGCCGAGCCGGATGTTGGCGGCGCGCTCAGGATCAAGCGCGTAGTTCAGCACCCGCTTGTAGTTGGTGTCGGTCTGCTGCTTGGTCGCCCAGGTCGTCACCGGCCATCCGTGCAGCGACGCCTCCACGTGCTCCATCGGCAGGTTGGCACCCTTGACCAGCCGCACCTTGATGGCCGCTCCACCCCGTGCGCGTCGCGCACCCGCCCACTCCTGGAGGCGGATCATCGCGCTGAGCGCATCCGGCAGGTAGGCCTGCAGCACGATGCCGGCCTCGAGGTCGAGCAACTCCGGCCGATCGAGCATCCGGGTGAAGACCGCGATCGTCAGGTCGAGATCGCGGTACTCCTCCATGTCGAGGTTGATGAACTTGCGCGTACTCGAGCCGGCCGCCAGTTGGTAGAGCGGCAGAAGGTTCGCCTCGATGTGTTCCACCGACTCCTCGAACGCCCACGCCGAATGCGGCGCGACGGTGGCCGAGACCTTGATCGAGACGTAGTCCACGTCCGGACGCGCCAGCAAGGCTTGCGTCCCCTTGCGGCGGCGACCCGCCTCTGCCGCACCGAGCACAGCCTCGCCGAGCAGGTTGATGTTGAGGCTGACACCGGAGCGCCGAAGCCGCGCGATGGATCGGGTCAGCTTGGTGTCGGTCGCATCGAGCAGAAGGGTGCCGACCATGCGACGGAACGCGCGTCGCACGATCGGAATCACCACGATCGGCGCGATCAGCGAGGCGACCGCGCCGAGCCGCACCGCCCACCGCAGATAGATCGGGAGGAACCGCGGAACGCCGCGCGCCAGCTCCCGGAAGCTCTGTGCCGCGATGCGGTCGTCCTCCGGCCGGATCACGCGATCGACGAAGCCGAGGGTGAACGCGAGACCGGAGGGATCCTTGAGGATTCCGGCCAGCCGTCGCGCCGCCGGATCGGCCCGCCGGGTCGATGCCTCCTCGAGCCAGCCGCGTACGAGGGCGTCGATCTCACCGAGGAGTTCGGGACTGAGCCGCCCTTCGCTCATGCCCGACTCCGCAGGTAGGACAACGTGCGTTGACCCAACGCGATCCAGCAGAGGAAGGCGATCGCGGAGAGCAGCGCCGGAACCCAGTGACCGAGCAGCATCGAGGCGCCGGACGCGCACGCGAAGGACGTCAAGTTGGCGACGACGTCATACCTCGGTGCGATGAAAGCGCGGTTCAACACGTGCGCCACCGCGATGAAGAGTCCACAGGCGAAAGTGATCGAGAGAAGAGTGGCCACCACACCCCGAGTCTGCCGCGCACCAGAAACGTTCGCACGCGAATGGCTCGAGCGGCGCGTCTCGGCACTTGACTTTCCTACTTGGAAAGTAGATGCTACTTTCCAAGTAGGAAAGTGGAGGAAGACATGGACGGAATCACACCGAGCGAGGCGCGCGACGCGCTCGCCGCCACAGAGAGCGCCCGACAGCTCGTCGCTGCGGAGATCGGCCTGCCGCGCGGCTATTGGTGGTTTCTGGCCGCCGGCTGGTTGGGCCTGGGCGCGCTGGGGCAGTTCGGCCCCGGCTGGCTGACCACGGTCGCGACCATCGCCTTCGGCGCCGCGCACTCGTCCTTCGCATCGCGGTTCCTGGACGGCCGCAACCGGACCAGCGGACTACAGGTGAGCCGGTCGGTGGCCGGGCGTCGCACGCCGATCGTGGTCATCGCCATGCTGCTCGTCCTCGTCGGCGTGACGGTAGGCGTCGCTCTCGGGCTCGACGCCGATGGCGCCAGCCACCCGACGCTGTGGAGCGGAGTCTTCGTCGCGGTCATCGTCGGTCTCGGCGGTCCGGAGATCCTGAAGGTCCTCCTCCGATGGGCGCGTGCGTGACCACGCCGCACTTCGACGAGCTGATCCATCCGAGCACGCGCCTCTCGCTCGTGGCGACGCTGGCGGCCGCCGACTGGGTCGAGTTCGGGTTCCTCAAGGAGAAGCTCGCGCTGTCCGACTCGGCGCTGTCCAAGCAGCTCACCATCCTCGAGGACGCCGGCTACGTGGCCACGGAACGCGAGGCGTCCGGGAGTCGCCGCAAGGTCAGGGCACATCTCACGCCGACGGGTCGGGAGGCATTCACCGCTCATGTAGCCGCGCTGCAGTCGCTCCTCGCGACGGAGACGTCCTGACCATCGCTTGATATGCGTGTAATGATGATTACATGATTACAAACGACGCTCTTGAGCGGGTTCGCGGCTGGTTCACCGGCCGGCTACCTGAGGAGTGGCAGGTCGCGGCGCCGCGGATCACGGTGGACCGCGAGGAGATCACGGTGGTGCTCACCATCGCGGACGTCGACGTCGCCAAGGAGACCTCCGCGGCCGAGGCGGAGGAGACCCGAGCCGGGCGGGCGCGCGCCTTCCGCGAGGACACCCGCGAGGCGCGGATGGAGATCGCTCGTGAGGCGCAGCACCGATTCGAGCGCAAGGTCTCGTGGGGCCTCGCCGTCGGCGAGCACGAGGAGTTGTGGACACACATCGCGGTGCCCGTGATGACTCGGCTGCGCCAGCCCCAGCGATTGGTGCTCGACACACTGGTCGACGCTGGGGTCGCGAAGTCCCGGGCCGACGCGCTCGCCTGGTGCGTCCGGCTCGTCGGACAGCACCAGGACGACTGGCTCGAGCAGCTGCGCGACGCGATGCAGTCGGTGGCCGAGGTACGCAACCAGGGACCCAGCGCCTGAATTTTGGGGATGGTCTAGAGGCGCGCCGACGGTCTAGTTTGAGGGTGCCACTTCTCCGTCGAGGGGGGAGATGGAGATCCAACTCAGGGAGGATCGTCCATGCGGTACCCACGCACCACGTTTTCTCGAGGCGCGGCGATAGCAGCCGTTCTCGCCGTGTTCTCGATGTTCGTCGCCATCTCGGGTCAGGCACTGGCCGCCGGCTCGGGAGGACCGAACCGCGCCCATGGGCCTGGGGCCCTTGTGCACGGCCGCTACGCACCATTGAGCGGTGTGGGCATCGCCGCCGGTTGTGCGCTCCTGCCCAAGCGCGGCGCCGCGGCCTGCGACGCCAAGCTCCTGGGCGATTCCCTGCACAGCAATGCGGGACCGCAGCTCATGACCAACGCGACGGGCTTTGGACCTGCCGACCTCCAGTCGGCGTACAAGCTCGTCGGCGCCAGCTCGGGCGGAGCGACCGTCGCCATCGTCGACGCCTTCAACGATCCCAAGGCAGCCGCCGATCTGGCCGCCTATCGCAGCCACTTCGGCCTTCCTCCCTGCACCGTCGCCAATGGCTGCTTCAAGCAGGTCAACCAGACCGGTGCCACGAGCCCCCTGCCCGCGACCAACTACGGCTGGGCGCTCGAGGAGTCTCTGGACCTCGACATGGTCTCCGCAACCTGCCCCGACTGCCACATCACTCTCGTTGAGGCGAAGAGCGCGAACCTCACCGACCTCGCCATCGCCGAGGACACGGCTGCAGGACTGCCGGGCGTCGTGGCCATCTCCAACAGCTATGGCGGCACCGAGGACGGCACCGAGGTCAAGGCGGACGTGCACTACACCCACCCGGGCATCGCGATCACCGCATCGACGGGTGACAGCGGATACGGCGTCGACTACCCGGCCACCTCGCCGCATGTCACCGCGGTTGGTGGGACCAGCCTGACCAAGGCCGCGTCGACGTCGCGTGGCTGGACGGAAACCGCGTGGAGCGGCGCCGGTTCGGGATGCTCGAAGGACCTACCGCAACCGAGCTTCCAGGTGGGGGTAACGCCGTGCACCACCCGCGGGATCGCGGACGTCTCGGCGGTCGCGGACCCGAGCACGGGTGTTGCCGTCTACGACACCGCGAGCTCCTGCGGTGGCGGATCGGTCTGCGATCTGCTGCTCGAGCTCGGTGCCGCTACCGGAGCCGACGGTTGGGTGCAGGTGGGCGGCACGAGTGCGTCCTCGCCGATCATCGCCAGCGTCTACGCGCTCGCGGGCAACGCCAAGACGATCGACAACTCCTACCCGTACGCGCACATCGGATCGCTGAACGACGTGACGTCGGGCTCGAACGGCACCTGCACACAGAAGGTGTTGTGCAACGCCGGCCCGGGATGGGATGGACCGACCGGACTCGGTACGCCGAACGGAACCGGGGCGTTCTAACCGAGCAGGTCGATGAAGCGCCGGGCGAACAGGTAGGCGTCGCCCGGCCAGCGCGCTGAGACGTAGGTGCCGTCCTCGACGACGAACGCAGGTGAGTCGTCGGTTGCCGTTCCTCGTCGGAGGTCCCGGCGGCCAGTGCTGAACTGGCCGTCGGGATCGACGAGGGCTGCGCGGACCTCGTCCTCCACGTACATCGGATAGGTGCGGTAGTACTTGCCGAGTCGCCAGGCGGTGGCGAAGTAGGCGCCGCGCTCCATGTGCTTGGGCAGGCAGGTGGTCTTCTTCTCCGCGATGACGCTGCGCCCAGTTGTCGGATCCTCGGTTCGCGCGAGGACCAGGACGCCATGGCAGATCGCGCCGACCGGTCGCTTCAATGCCCAGAAGCGGGCGACCTGCGCCTGCAGCTCGGTCGATCCCAGGTACTGCCGCATCCCGGGCGCATGTCCCCCGGCGAGGATCAGCCCGTCGAAGTCGGCGACGTCGAGATCCGACCACGCGCGGGTAGCCGCAAACTCGGGCGCCTGCGTGAGCTGTTCGTAGAAGCGCTTGGGCTCCGGCTCCGCACCGAGCTTGCCGAAGATGACGCCGGTAAGAAGGCGCGGATCCGCGGCCGGGCGGGTCCCCGCCTCTTCGGTTGCGAAGACGACCTCGTGGCCGGCATCCGTCAGCAGTCGCCAGGGCACGGCGACCTCCGTGACGTCGAAGTCGCGATCGGGCAACGGCATCAGGATCTTCACGGCTCCTACCTTCGCGGATGTCGTGGATGGATGACAGAGCAACCAGGCATCCCCTACGTTGCCCAGTCATGGAGATCGGAGTCGCGCTGCCCCAGATGGCGCCTGACTATGCGCCCACCTCCACCGTCGACTGGGCGCGCGGCATCGACGCCGGACCGTTCTCGAGCGTGTCCGCGGGCGAACGAGTCACGTTCAACAACCCGGAGATGGTGGCTGCCCTCGGCGCCTGCGCTGCGGTCACCGAGCGGGTGCGGGTCTTCGCGAATCTTTGGGTGCTGCCCCAACATTCGATGGCGATGGTCGCCCAACAGGTCGGCACCCTCGATCAGATCTCGGGTGGACGTCTTGAGATTGCCGTCGGTGTCGGCGGTCGGGAAGACGACTATCGAGCCCTCGGTGCCTCCTTCCGCGGACGGCATCAGGCATTGGATGACAACGTCTCGGAACTCAAGCGGCTCCTCGCAGGTGAGCCGCCGTTCGAGGGAGCGTCTCCGGTTGGACCAACGTGCGTCCAACCCGATGGTCCGCGGATCTTGTCC
>JBQCDC010000334.1:0-4406 GCA_051961575.1 Marmoricola sp. | reverse complement strand
GTCGGCCCGGCGTGGACGATCGATTCGCTCGACCTGATCGCCTCGCACCTCGGGGAGGGTGATCGGGGGCGTCCGCGTCACGAACTCCTCGGCACCTACCCGTTGGCTCGCCCTGTGAGCGGCAACGGGCCGGAAACGTTGGGCGCGTAAGGTCGAGGCATGTCCTACCTGCTGCGGGTCCAGCTGCCCGACGTCCCCGGTTCGCTCGGCCGACTGGCGACAGCGATCGGTGCGGCAGGGGGCAACATCGACGCGATCGAGATCGTCTCGCGCAGCTCGGGCTTCGCGATCGATGACGTGTTTCTGGCCGCCGACACGACGGTGATGCCGGACAGCATCGTGTCCGCGTGCCAGCAGCTCAAGGGTGTCGAGGTGCTGTGGATCTCGCGCTATGCGGCCGGCACGAACCTGTTCCTCGACTTGGAAGCGGTGGAGGCGATGACGCAGTCGCCGCACGCTGCGGCTGACACCTTGGTGGACCTGGTCCCGCAGGTGTTCCGCGCTGACTGGGGGGTGCGCGCTCGGCGCAATGGCGACCATTTCGAGGTCCTCCATCGCACGAGTGCCGCGCCGACGGAGCTGCCGGAGAAGACGCCGTGGCCTGCGGAGAGCGTGGCCGACGGCGCTATCGAAGAGCTTCTGCTGCTCGCCGCGCCGCTGGGCGCGGACGAGGCAGTCGTGATCGCGAGGCGGGGCGGCCCGGAGTTCATGGACTCCGAGCTCGCCCGCCTGCGTCACTTGGTGCAGCTAGCGGGCTCGATCGCCCGGTAGTTGCGGAGGTTTCGTGACGAGCCCTTCGGGCTCTCCTCAACCTCCGATCAGGCCGCGACCTGCTCGTGCAGGCTGCCGACCAGGCGACCGAGCTCCGTGCGGTGCTCGTCGTTGATGCCGTCGAAGGCGTTCGCGTGACCGAAGTGCTCCTCGAGCGGAACGGCCTGCGCGACCTTGAGGATCTTCACGAGGTCCTCGCGGGCCCACTTGGCGCCGTTCGGCGACGGGGAAGCGGCGAGCACGAGGGCGGGCTTGCCGGCGATCGAGCCGTTGCCGTACGGGCGCGACGCCCAGTCGACGGCGTTCTTGAGCACGGCCGACACGCTGCCGTTGTACTCGGGCGTCGCCAGGATCAGCGCGTCCGACTCGGCGACCGCAGCGCGGAGGCGAGCGACGGCCTCGGGCACGTTGGCCTCGAGCACGTCGTCGTAGAAGGGGAGGTCGGCCAGGCCCTCGAAGATCGTGCCGGTGGCACCTTCGGGGAGCTCGGCGAGGGCGGCCTCGGCAAGCGACTTGTTCACGGAACCTTCGCGGGTGCTTCCGAGAAGAACTAGGACCTTCATTTCGTCATCTCCAAGTGAGTTGAAAACTTAATAGTCAAGCGATTGACAGTATGCGCACGCCGAGAAGATGAAGTCAAGTCGTTGACCAAAAAAAGTCCATCCCTTGACCAAATCAGTACAGTGGGGGTCATGGAGACCACAGGGGGATGCGAGAGCGCGTGCCAGGGACCGGGCGGAAATCCGCCGCTCTCAGCGCTGCTCAGCCGGGCGGAGGCGATGTTCCTCCACGAGTTCGAACAGCGACTGGTCGACTCCGAATTCGGCGACGTCTCCCTCTCGCACTCCGCCAACGTGCTCCGCTTCCTCGACGCCGGCCCTCGCCGCGCGAGCCAGTTCATCGACGCGTGTGGGGTGAGCAAGCAGGCCGTCAGCCAGCAGATCTCGCAGTTGGAGAAGCGCGGCTACATCGTCGCGCTGCCCGATCCACAGGACCAGCGGGCGCGGTTGTTGGCGCTGACCGAACGCGGTGCGGCGGCCGAGGCATTCGTCCGCCAGGTCTTCGTCGAGGTCGAGGACTCGTGGGCGGAGCGGCTCGGCGCCCGGGACGCCGCGTCCCTGCGGCGCGTGCTCGAGCGACTCATTGACGTCGTCTAGAACCGAACGCCATACAATTCCGCGCATGCGTACTGTCGCCGCGGCCGCTGCCGGCCTTCTTCTTGCTACCGGACTCACCGCCTGTGGCGTCGCCAAGACCGATACGGCCACCTCGGCCTGCAAGGTCGGCAACATCCCGACTCTCACCAAGGGCACGCTGACCGTCGCGACCGACTCGCCGGCCTACGACCCGTGGTTCTCCAACAACACCCCGAGCAACGGCAAGGGCTTCGAGTCCGCGGTCGCCTACGCGATCGCGAAGAAGCTGGGCTTCGCGCCGGCCAATGTGAAGTGGGTCAAGGAGGCTTTCAACAACTCCTACGCCCCGGGCCCGAAGACGTTCGACTTCGACGTGAACCAGATCTCGATCACGCCCGCGCGTGCCAAGGCCGTCGACTTCTCGACCGGCTACTACTCGACCACCCAGGCGATCATCGCGCTCAAGGGGTCGGCTGCCGCGAAGGATTCGACCCTCGCGGGTCTGAAGGCCCTCAAGCTCGGCGCCCAGACCGCAACCACCAGCCTGACCGCGATTCGCAATGACGTACAGCCGACGCAGACACCAGCGGTCTACGGCACGAACGACGCTGCGGTTCAGGCGCTCAAGAACAAGCAGATCGACGGATTGGTGGTGGACCTCCCGACCGCCTTCTACCTCCAGGCCGTCGAGCTGCCCAACGCGGTCATCGTCGGTCAGTTCGTGCCGTCGGGTGCGGGTGACCAGTTCGGCGCGTTACTGCAGAAGCACAACCCGCTGACCAAGTGCGTGAGTGAGGCGATTGCTTCACTGAAGTCCGACGGCTCCCTGGCGAAGATCCAGAACGAGTGGCTGTCGACCAAGGTCAACGTTCCGTTCCTGAAGTGACCTGGCAGCCCAGCGCGCACCAGATCGCGCGTGCTCGCATTGTTCGGAGAAGGAAGCTCCAACAGGCGGTACTAGCGACCCTTGTCACCATCGTCGTCTTCGTCGCGGTGGGCGCGGCGATCGTCTTGTCGCCCGGATGGGACGCCTTCAAGGGCTACTTCCTGTCGGGGCACTTTGCGAAGGGCGTCTTCCACTCCATTGCGGTGGGGTTCTGGATCAACATCCGGATGTTCTTGATCGCCGAGGTCTTCATCCTCGTCATCGCGGTGATCGTCGCTGTGGTTCGCCAGAGCAAGACGCCTTGGCTCGCACCCGCGCGGATCGTCGCGGTTGCGTACACCGACCTCTTCCGAGGGGTGCCGACTCTGCTGGTGGTCACGGTGTGCGCGGTCGGGATCCCGGCGCTGCAGCTGACGGGCTTCACGAATGACCCGTTCTGGTTGTGCACGATTGCACTCGTCCTTTGCTACGGCGCGTACGTAGCCGAGGTGATTCGCGCCGGCATCTTGTCGATCCATCCGAATCAGATCGCGAGCGCCGACGCTCTCGCGCTGTCGCGCGCGCAGGCCATGCGCCACGTGATCCTGCCTCAGGCCATCCGTCGGGTGATTCCGCCGCTCATCAACGACTTCCTCTCCCTGCAGAAGGACACCGCACTGGTGAGCACCGTCGGCGTGTTTGAGGCTCTGCGTGCCGCGACTGACTACCAGGGCTACCACTTCAACGGAACCTCGCTCTTCGTCGCCGGCGCCTTCTTCCTCGTCGTCACCATCCCCGTCGCGCGCTTCGGCGACTGGGTGATGTTGCGTCAGATCCGGAAGGAGCAGGGCAGATGAGCCTTCTTCAGCTGGAGAACGTGCGCAAGTCGTATAGGAGCAAGGTCGTCCTCGACGACATCTCCCTAACCGTCGACGCCCACGACGTGATCTGCCTGATCGGCAGCTCCGGCTCCGGCAAGTCGACATTGCTGCGGGTCATCGACCGCCTCGAGGAGATCGACGACGGGATCATCACGTTCGACGGGCGCGAGATCTCCGACCCGCTCGTGGATCCACGCAAGGTGCGTCGGGATATCGGGATGGTGTTCCAGGCCTACAACCTGTTCCCGCACCTGTCGGTGCTCGCGAACTGCACCCTCGCGCCGACCAAGGTGCATCGCAAGGAGAAGGCCGAGGCGCGCGCGTACGCGCTCGAGCTCCTGGAGCGGGTCGGCCATGCGGACAAGGCCAAGGCCCACCCCGACGCACTGTCCGGCGGTCAACAGCACCGCGTTGCGCTGGTCCGCGCGCTGGTTAACCGGCCGCGCCTGCTCCTGCTCGACGAGATCACCGCGGCCCTCGACCCCGAGTTGGTGGGCGAGGTTCTGGAGATCGTTCGAGCGGAAGCAACTGCCGGGATGACCATGATCATCGCGACGCACGAGATGGCGTTCGCGCGTGATGTGGCGACCAGCGTCTGCTTCCTCGACTCGGGCCGCATCCTCGAGCAGGGCCCGCCGACCGAGATCTTCACCTCGCCGCGGGAGCTCAGGACTCAAGAGTTCCTGAGCCGCGTGCTTACGAGTTGATCGGCTCCAGCAGGAACAGCGGAATCTCGCGGTCCGTCTTGGTCTG
>JBQCDC010000333.1:0-3649 GCA_051961575.1 Marmoricola sp. | reverse complement strand
CCAAGGCGCGGTGCGCCGCGACCCCAAGCTCGTCGAGGCCGCCACGGCATCGCCGGCATCCCTGATGGTCGCCCTCCTCAACGCCGCACGCCTCGGCCTCGAGCCCGGAACCGAGGAGTTCTACCTCACCCCGCGCAAGGTCAAGGGCAAGCCCGAAGTGCTCGGCATCACCGGCTATCAGGGCATCGTCGAGATGATGTACCGCGCCGGAGCGACCGCCTCCGTCGTCGCCGAATGCGTGTACGAGAACGACGGCTTCGAGTACCAGCCCGGCCGCGACGAACTCCCCCAACACACGATCGACTGGGACTCCACCGACCGCGGCAAGCTCCGCCTGGTCTACGCCTACGCCCGGCTCAACTCCGGCGCGATCTCCAAGGTCATCGTCCTCAACCGCGGCGACATCAACAAGATCAAGGCGTCCTCGCAGGGCAGCGACGGCGACTACTCGCCCTGGCGCACCAACGAGCCCGCGATGTGGCTCAAGTCGGCCGTGCGGCAACTGCGCAAGTGGGTGCCGACGAGCGCCGAGTACCGCGACCAACTCCGCGCCGACGCCCAAGGCATCGCCCGCGTGCAGGCCGAGGTCGCACACAACCGGCCCCGCGCGATCGCTTCGGTGAACCTCGACACCGGCGAGTTCGTCGAGGCCGACGTCGACGTGCTGGACGGCGAGCTGATCGAGGAGCCCACCGCATGACCGCCCCCACGGGCCTGTGCCCCACCCGCTGCCACCACGCCGAGGCGAACGTGCCGTGCCCTGGGCGCGTGTACGTGGACCTGCAAGGCAACGTCGTGGAGCGTGCGTCGTGACCGGGCTGGCCGAGGTGATCGAGGCTGCTCTCGCATCGGACGAGGCGCAGATCATCGAGATGATCGAGAGGGTGTCGGGCATAGGCGTGCCTGAGCGTCTGCGCGGCAACCTCGTCTATCCCGCCGCGCACATCGTCGCCGCCCAAGTCACCTCGTGGCTCCAAGCCGACGAGCAGGTCGAGAAGGCAGCACGGGCCGTCGCGACTCTCAACGCTCCCCGCGCGCTGCCCGACAACATGCCCGACGCCGCCGCATACAAGGCGTTCGGACGCGCCGCACTCGCTGCCGTGGCGGGTGATGACGATGCCTGAGGCGAGAGCGGCCTACCGCTTCAACAACGACTTGCGTCGCCGTCCCGAGGATGCAGCCGAGCAGATCCACCTGACTCCGGGCTACGTCCTTGAGCCGGTACGTGAGTGCCTGGGCGGTGTGATCGCGCTCGACCCCTGCACCACCCCGAGCAACCCAATCGGCGCCCTCGGGTTCATCACGCCGCCCGAGGATGGTGCAGCCGAGCCGTGGACCGCGCCCACGGTGTTCTGTAACCCGCCCTACGGCGAAGCGCGCATCCGATGGGTGCGCCGCTGCATCGAGGCGGGCGCGCGCGGATCGCGCGTCGTCCTGCTGATCCCTGCCCACACCGACACCCGTATCTGGCACGAGGCGATGCAGACCGCCGATCAAGTGCTGTTCGTCAGGGGCCGCGTGAAGTTTGGCGTCCCGCGCCCGAACGGTCGCCAGGTCGCCGCATCGCATCCGTCTGCGCTGATCGGCTGGAACGTGGACTTCGGCCCCGCGGCGCACCTCGGCTACGTCCTACACGCCACCACCCCCACCGACCCCCAGGAGCCCCGATGAGCGCCGAGCAGGGCCGCATCGAGGCCATCCTCGAAGGGCACGAGTTGGAGCTGAGCGTCTTCATCAGCGACATCGGAACGTGTGCCGCTCCCGACTGTGACTGGCGCAAAGGCTCGATGCGCAACGGTGAGGTCGCTGCGGCCCACCGCGCACATGTCGCCTCACTCATCGCCGCCCAGCCCTCCGTCGCCGCCCCAACACCAGAGCGGTGCGTCGGCTGCGGTTCGACCAGCGCCGAGTGCATCGAGACGGACGGCGGTTGCTGCGCGGACTGCCGCGCCTCGGTTGGGGAGAGCCACGAGGGTACGCACGGGTCGTCGTCCGGGTGTGCGGGTGGCACGTTGCGGTGGGAACCCGCTCCCGCCCCAGCACCGGAGGACGAGCAGCGAGAGGCACTGGCGAGCCTGATCGATGAGGCGTACCCGTACACGGTCCACGGTGGCCTGCGGAAGTGTGCCGAAGCCATCCTCGCCTCCGACTGGCTCCGCGAGCACGACGCCAAGGTGATCGAGGCCGCTGCCGCGAAGGCGCGGGCGGCGTGGGCTCCGAACCCTTGTCCATGGGTCGGGTTCCTTGACGACGAGGCCAAGGCGATCCGCGAGGCGGGTGAGCGTCGATGAGCGACTTTCCGACCAATGTGCACGCCGAGTTCGTGGAGCGATGCACCGATGAGGCCGACTCGTTCGATGGGCGCCTTGCCGCGGCGGGCTTCACGGCGCTCGCCTACGAGTTGCGAACCGCCAATCTGATCGCGGCCCTTTCGGCGCGATGGGCGAATGGGTCCGCGATGTTTCCCGCGGAGGCGGACACGTTGCGCTCGGACATCTTGGCGCGGCTCGGGTATGGCGTCGAGGCGGGTGAACGTCGATGAGCACGTGCAACTGCGTCTGGGACTGCTCGCACGCCTGGTGCGGCTGCAAGGAGCACAACGGAGTTCGGTGCGTCTGCGGCGTGCGCCCTCAGTCGTGCCCCGTACATGAGGCGGGTGAGCGTCATGGCGGATGACCTGCGAGACGTGATCCGCGACGAATTGAGTGGCTGGCCCATTGGGAGCGGCTACTACCAGACCACAGTCGGCACCGACGAGGCGCGCGACATGGCCGACGCTCTCCTGCCTCTCGTCCGCGAGCGTGAGGCCGAGGCCGAGGAACGCGGCTACGTCGACGGCTACGAGCGTCACGGTGGGAAGCCGCGCAACCCGCTGATCACCGTGCGGGAGATCGTCCGCGAGCGTGAGGCCGAGGTGCGGGAGGCGCTCGACGTGCTCACCGGCGCCGACACATGGGAGTTTCCTCCTGGATCCGACGTCCTCGAACCGATGTACCGGCTCGTACAAACACTGCGCGCCGAGGCTGCTCGCATCGCTCGGGGCGGGGGGACGGAATGAGGATCCTGGTCGCCTGCGAGTTCTCCGGCACCGTCCGCGACGCCTTCATCCGCGCCGGCCACGACGCCATGAGCTGCGACCTGCTCCCCACCGAGACCCCCGGACCACACCACCAGGGCGACGTCCGCGACCTGCACCTCGACGACTTCGACCTCCTCATCGCACACCCGCCCTGCACCTACCTGACCAAATCCGGCATCCGCTGGCTCTACTCCGACCGTGAGAGGTGGCAGCACATGATCGACGGTGCCGTGTTCCTGCGCGACCTCCTCCACGCCCCCGTCCCGCGCGTGGCCGTCGAGAACCCCCAGCCGCACCGCTGGGCCGCGAAGATCATCGGCTCCAAGCCCGACCAGTACGTCCAACCCTGGATGTTCGGCCACACTGAGCGGAAGGCGACCGGCCTGTGGCTGCGGAACCTCCCGCCACTGATCAGCACCGAGGACACCTACGCCGCCACGATGGCCCTGCCGGCACGTGAGCGCGACCGCGTCCACTACCTGCCGCCCGGCCCCGACCGCTGGAAGCTGCGATCGGTCACGTACCCCGGCATCGCACAGGCGATGGCCGACCAGTGGGGCGCCCTCGACC
>JBQCDC010000332.1:0-16164 GCA_051961575.1 Marmoricola sp. | reverse complement strand
GGCAGGGTCGCGCAGATGCCGGCGGCATCGAGGGCCGAGCGGGCCCTGGCGAGCTCGCCGGGCAGGGTGATCTCGCGATAGCCGCTGACGGCTCGCCGCACGTCCGCCAGGGCGTCGCGCGAGAGTCGCTCCAGATCCGCGAGCTCGGCCTTGGCCCGTTCAGGGTCGACGTCCATCAGCCGACCGGCCAGCTCCGCCTTCACGGTCACGACGGTCAGCGAGTGCCCGAGGATGTCGTGGAGGTCGCGCGCGAAGCGGTTGCGCTCCTCCTGGATGACGAGCTCCGCGTTCTCCTCGCGCATCTGCGCAACCTGGATCGCGCGGGCCATCGCCTGCGAGATGCCCCACACAGCGAGGGTGGCGATGCAGGTTCCGAAGAGCACGCCGGGCTGTTGTCCCCAGCCGGGGATCGTCGCGCTCAGGGTGTAGGCGACGACCCCGAGCAGGACGCCCGCCAGCCAGCCGTAGCGATTCGGGAGCCAGATCACCAACATGACCGCGAGGTACGGCGCGGCGGTCAACCCGTCGACACCGACCGCGACGCACATCAGGACGCCGAGCACGACCTCGACCGCGAGCGAGGGCACGAGCCGGCTGTCGAACGGCCGCATCAGCAGGGGCGGACCCGGGGGCGCACACCGCCGCAACACGAAGAAGTAGCCCACGTAGACGGCGGCGAAGGCGACGACCGTGACCATGCCGATCCAGCCGTGCCAGTCGTCGCGCTGTCGCCAGGCATCGCTGAGGGGCTGGACCAGGTAGAGCAGCCAGAGGCCAGCGAAGAAGGGAGCCCACCGACGGCGAGGGTCATCGAACGGCACGTTCGAGGTCAGCGCGGTTGACATGTCGGGGGCTCCCTTCAGCTTCGTTGGATCGTAACTACACGCGGGCGGTGTCCTTGCTCATCCGCCAAGCGGCGCCGGCGATGAAGATGATCAACCAGCCGACCGCGTTGACGATCGCGTACCAAGGAAGCTCCGAGGTGAGCGGAGAGCGCGCGATCTCCGACGGCCCGTACATCGGAGTCCAGTAGGCGATGTGCAGCATCACCGAGTTGTACTGGCTCAACGGAATGAACACACCACCGAGGAACGACAGGATCGCGAGCCCGGGGCCGAGGATCTGCATCGCGTTCTCGCCCGGGACGATGTAGCCGATGAAGACGCCCAGGGCAGCGAACGTGATCGTCACGACGGCGCTGAGGACGGCAGCGGTGATCCAGACGTGAGTCGGCATGTGGGCCTTACCGGCCTGGACCGCGATGACGTTCACCAGCGTGACGACGACGCCGCCCATGAGGAGTGCGACCAGCGTCTTGACCGCGATGTAGACCGCTGGACTCAGCGGAGTCAGGCGAAGCTGACGACTCCAGCCCTGGGCCCGCTCGACTGCGACCATCGAGCCGATCGACGCGGTCGTCAGCGCGGCGCCGTAGAACGCCATGTTGATCAGGATGTAGGCCGCGATGTTGCCCGATCCGATCGGGTTGTCGCCGTACTTCTGGTGCGAGAAGACGAAGTACATGATGATCGGAAAGAGCAGGGCGAAGAACACCGTGCGGCGGTTGCGCAGCATGCGGCGGAGTTCGATGCCCAGCATCGTGGGGCTGAATCCGCCCCAGCGGGGCGCCTGGCGGGTGCTCGGGTCGAACGTGAGCGTGCTCATCGGGTAGCTCCTTCGAGGGCGACGGCACCGCCGCCGGTGAGGTCGAGGAATGCGTCCTCGAGACCCTTGGCGATGATCTCGAGGTCGCGGGCATCAGTGTTGGTGAGGAGATAGCGGGCCACGGTGTCACTGTCCTTGGCGTGGATGAGGACGCTGTCGCCTCTCACCTCGACGCCGTCGACGCCACCCAGCGCGCCGAGGCGGGTGATCAGCTCGTCGCTGGGGTCCGCGATCGTGGCACGGATCGACCGGCCGGAGGCCAGTGCCTTGATCTGGGACCCGGTGCCGTCGGCAACGATCTTGCCGTGGCTGATCAGGATGATCCGGTCGGCGTACTGATCCGCCTCTTCGAGGTAGTGGGTCGCGAACAGAACGGTCCGGCCCGCCTCGGCGTCCTGGCGGATCGCACCCCAGAACGCACGCCGGCCCTCGACGTCCATGCCGGTGGTCGGCTCGTCGAGGAGGAGCAGCGCAGGCTCGGACAGCAAGGCCATCGCGAAACGGAGCCGCTGCTGCTCACCCCCGGAGCATTTCTGCACCTTGCGATCGGCGATGTCGATGATCCCGGCGCGCTCCAGGGCCGCGTCCGGATCCGTGGACTCCGCGAAGAGCGCGGCCGTGTACCTCACGGTCTCGCGAACCGTGAGGTCCTTGAGCAGGCCGCCGGTCTGCATGACGGCCGAGACCAGACCCCGGCTGATGGCGTCGCGGGGCTTCAGGCCCAGGACGCTCGCGGTTCCGGTCGTCGGCTGAGACAGGCCGAGCACGATGTCCAGGGTGCTGGTCTTGCCCGCACCGTTGGGACCGAGGAAGGCCACGACCTCGCCCTGCTCGATCGTTAGGTCGATGCCGCGCACGGCTTCGACGTCACCGAACTTCTTGGTCAGTCCGGTCAGTTGAATCGCAGGTTGGTTCACCATGGCTCTAAGCCTGCTGCGACGAGGGCACCCGCGCCTCGCCCGAGCGTCACGACTCCCCCGTGACAGATGTCAGGTCCGGGCCGTGAGGTTCAGAAGCCGAGCTTGCGCAGCTGCCTGGGATCCCGCTGCCAGTCCTTGGCCACCTTGACGTGCAGGTCCAGGTAGACGGGGACTCCGAGCATCGCCTCGATCTGCTTCCTCGCGGCTGCACCGACCTCGCGCAGGCGCGAGCCCTTGTGGCCGATGACGATGCCCTTCTGCGAGTCGCGCTCGACGTAGAGGTTCGCGTGGATGTCCAGTAGGGGCTTGTCGGCAGGTCGGTTCTCGCGCGGGCCCATCTCCTCGACCACCACCGCGATCGAGTGGGGCAGCTCGTCGCGCACACCCTCCAGCGCCGCCTCGCGGACCAATTCGGCGACGAGGATCTGCTCGGGCGCATCGGTGAGGTCGCCATCGGGATACAGGGGCGGACCTTCCGGCATCTGCGCGACGAGCAGGTCGGCGAGCAGCGAGACCTGGTCGCCCGAGACAGCGGACACCGGCACGATGTCAGCCCACTCGGTGTTCGTCTCGCGCCCGAGCTCGGCGATCGCCAGCAGGTGCGCGCCCAACTGCTCCTTGCTGATCAGGTCGGTCTTGGTCGCCACCGCGATCTTCACGCTGCGCCGAACCTTCGCCAGCTCGGAGACGATGAAGCGGTCTCCGGGTCCCGGCTTCTGATCGGCAGGGAAGCAGACCGCGACGACGTCGACCTCCGACCAGGTGGCTTTCACCAGATCGTTGAGCCGCTCACCGAGCAGCGTTCGGGGTCGGTGCAGGCCCGGCGTATCGACGAGGACCAGCTGCGCATCGGGTCGGTGGACGATGCCGCGCACGACCGTTCGGGTGGTCTGCGGCCTCGAGGACGTGATCGCCACCTTGGTGCCGACGAGCGCGTTGGTCAGCGTCGACTTCCCCGCGTTCGGCCGTCCGACGAAGCACGCGAACCCACTGCGGAACTCAGCCACGGGAGGCCTCCTCGTCGTACTTCGCCCAGATCTGTTCGTCGGTGAGGCCCTGCGCCTTGCCCTGTCGATAGATCGGACCCGGGTCGACCGCTCGGCTCTGACGCGCGCGCGTGTTGCTCCAGTAGCCCATCAGGTCTTGGCGACTCGCGTCCCAGCCGAGGTCGCGTCGCACGTGTCGGCGGATCTGACGCATCTGCGCCGACTCGCCCGCCATCCAGAAGTAGCCGTCACCCGGCGGCCACGCGAAGGTCTCGACGAAGGCTGCCAACTCGGTGTCTCCCGGCAACCAGGTGATGCCGTCCGCGTAGCCCTCGATCGGTCCGTCGGGGCTAGCGACGAACGCCTGGGACGCCGCACCGGACTCGAGAATCCTCGCGATCGCCGGCAGAGCGGTGAGATCGCCGAGCAGTACCACCCACGCCGCATCCGCAGCGGGGAGGAAGGAACCCTTCGGCTCCGAGACCGAGACGACGTCACCTACGCAGTCGGTCATCGCCCACTCAGTGACGAGACCCTCGTCGTGCACGACGAAGTCCAGCGTGAGCTCGGATCCCGACCAGGACCGCACCGTGTAGTAGCGCGACTGGAACTGACCGGGAACGATCAGAGCGACCCACTCGTCGGCGATTCCCGTGCTGGTGAAGGCCGTCAGCCCTGAGCCGCCGAGAACCACGCGGACGAGGTGCTCGGAGAGGACCGTTCGGCTGAGGACCTCAGCCTCGAAGAATCCAGGGCGTGTGCTCACGCACTCACCGTCGTCAGGGTGCCGCTGATCGCACCGCTCGCGCTGCCGAGGTGGACCGGCACGCCCGCACCCGCGAACTCCGTCAGTGCGGCCTGGTCGCCGGCGGACAGTTCAGGACTGCCGAGCACCACCACAGCCTCGACTCCCTTGGCGCCGCTCGACGCCGCCATCGCGAGACATCCCGCGAGCGCGCTCACGGTCAGTGACGGCAGGTCGAGGGTCGCGGACGCGTAGGTCCGTCCGTCGAGGTCACGGAGCGCGGCGCCCTCGGCAGCGTTAGTACGAGCCTTGGTCGCGCGAGCGAGAACCACCAGCTTGGCGTCTTCGGCGGAAAGGTCAGTCACAGGGACGAGTCTAGGGATTCCGCGCGAGCGGGCTTCGTCACCAGAACGGTCGCGATCTTCTTGCGACGACCCGCCAAGCCCTCAGCCTGGAACCGCAGACCGCCGACCTCGACCTCGGCGCCGGGGATCGGAACCTTGCCCAGATGCTTGGCCATCAGGCCTCCTACGGAATCGACGTCCTCGACGTCGTCCTCGCTCAAGTGACCACCGATCAGCTCCTCGAGGTCGTCCACCGCGAAGCGACTGGGGACGCGCACGCTACCGTCGTCCAACTTCTCAACGGCGACCTCGGACTCGTCGAACTCGTCGGTGATCTCGCCGACGATCTCCTCGAGCACGTCCTCGATGGTGACCAATCCGGCCGTGCCGCCGTACTCGTCGACCACGACGGCGATGTGTCGTCGCACCGTCTGCATGTCGCGCAGGAGGTCGTCCACCGGCTTCGAATCCGGAACGTGGAGGACCGGACGCATCAGGGAGTCGACGCGTTCGGTGGTCTGCGCGTCCGCGCGGTCGAACACGCGCTTCGACACGTCCTTGAGGTAGGCGAAGCCGACGATGTCGTCGAGATCCTCGCCGGTTACGGGGACGCGTGAGTAACCCGACCTGAGGAACAAGGACATCGCCTGGCGCAGTGTCTTGTGCCGCTCGATGAAGACCACGTCGGTGCGGGGCACCATCACCTCGCGGACCATCGTGTCGCCGAGCTCGAAGACCGAGTGGATCATCGCGCGCTCATCGGACTCGATCACGTTGGACTGCTCGGCCAGGTCGACGAGCTCACGCAGCTCGGCCTCGGACGCGAAGGTTCCGGTGGCGGCCCGTCCGAACGTGAGGGCATGTCCCAGCCAGAGCAGGACGCGCGAGACCGGGCCGAGAATGCTGGTGAGCAGCCACACCGGCGAGGCCGCGTAGAGCGCGACCGATTCGGCGTGGTCGCGTCCCAGCGCACGCGGCGCAGCGTCGACGAGCACGTAGGACACCGATCCGCCGACCAGCACCACGAGCGCCACCATCCAGGGCTTGTGGTTCCACGCGTCGAAGACCGCGATGGCCAGCAGCACCACGGCGGCGACCTGAGCCAACGTGCGCACGAAGACCACCGTGTCGAGGTACCGCTCGCGCGACTCGAGCAGGTCGAGCAGGCGCCGGGCGCCGGAGCGGCCGTCGTGAAGGAGCTCTTCAGCACGCGGTCGGCTGGCGGAGAGAAGCGCAGCCTCGACCGCGCTCAGCACGCCGGCACTGACTGCGAGGAGCACCAGGAGCAGTGCCCCGCCGAGGCTCAATGCTCCTGCCACTCGGCGAGGAGCTGGGCCTGCAGCCCGAACATCTCGCGGTGCTCCTCCGGTTCGGCATGGTCGTAGCCGAGCAGGTGCAGGATGCCGTGAACCGTCAGCAGGTCGACCTCGTCGATGAACGCATGGCCCGCCGTCTCCGCCTGGCGTTGTGCGACCGCGGGGCACAGAGCGATGTCCCCGAGGACGCCCTCCTCGAGCTCCTCGTTGACCATGCCCGGACGCAGCTCGTCCATCGGAAAGGCGAGGACGTCTGTCGGCCCCTCCTTCTCCATCCACTTGCCGTTGAGTTCGGCGATCGTGGGCTCATCGACGAAGGTCACGCAGAGCTCGGCCTCGGGATGTACGCGCATGCGATCCATCACGAAGCGCGCCAGTCGCTGCGTGCGGCGGGCGTCCATAGTCAGACCGGACTCGTTCAGGACCTCGATACTCAATGACTGTTCCTCTTCGAGTCGAACCGGTCGTAGGCGGCCACGATGTCGGCAACCAGGCGGTGGCGCACCACGTCCTTGGCACTGAGTCGGTTGAACGAGACGTCCTTGACGCCGTCGAGGATGCCCTCGACCACCCGCAAGCCACTCTGGACACCGCCGGGCAGATCGACCTGCGTGACGTCGCCGGTCACCACGATCTTCGATCCGAAGCCCAAGCGGGTGAGGAACATCTTCATCTGCTCGGGCGAGGTGTTCTGCGCCTCGTCGAGGATGATGAAGGCGTCGTTCAGGGTGCGGCCGCGCATGTAGGCCAGCGGTGCGACCTCGATCGTTCCGGCCGCGAGAAGCTTCGGAATCGTCTCAGGGTCGAGCATGTCGTGCAGCGCGTCGTAGAGCGGTCGCAGGTACGGGTCGATCTTCTCGCTCAGGGTTCCGGGCAGGAAGCCGAGCCGCTCGCCCGCCTCCACGGCCGGCCGCGTGAGGATGATCCGGTTGACCTGCTTGTTCTGCAACGCCTGCACGGCCTTGGCCATCGCGAGGTAGGTCTTGCCGGTACCGGCGGGGCCGATGCCGAAGATGATGGTGTGCTTGTCGATAGCGTCGACGTAGCGCTTCTGGTTCAGCGTCTTGGGCCGGATCGTGCGTCCACGGTTCGACAGGATGTTGAGCGACAGGACATCGGCCGGGCGCTCCAGCACCGCGCTGTCCTTGATCATCCCGATGGCGCGTTGCACGGTCTCGGCGGTGAGTCCTTGGCCCATCCGCACCATCGTGGTCAGCTCGTCGAAGAGCCGCTCGGCGAGAGCGATCTCCTGCGAGTCACCCTGCAGCGTGATCCGATTGCCACGGACGTGGATCTGGGCGGTGAAGGCGCGCTCGATGAGACGCAGGTACTCATCGGAGGGGCCGAGCAGCGACACCATGTTGATGCTGTTGGGTACGACCACGGTGTGGGTCGCCTCGCCAGCGGCTGGAGCCTCGATGTATTCAGTCATGCTGGGTCAAGCGTAGCCGCGCGATGCACGGTCCTGCAGGGCTTAAGTCGTCGGCTCAGCCCGGCGGCCAGTCGAAGCCTCGCCCGCCGAGCAGGTGGAGGTGTGCGTGGAAGACGGTCTGGAGCGCGTCGGGGCCGGTGTTGAAGA
Organism: Marmoricola sp.; assembly: GCA_051961575.1. Taxonomy (GTDB): domain Bacteria; phylum Actinomycetota; class Actinomycetes; order Propionibacteriales; family Nocardioidaceae; genus Marmoricola. The sequence continues at coordinate 8,609 of JBQCDC010000332.1, read as the reverse complement.
CGGACCGGTACCCGTTGGTGAGGCCCTCATCGGCGGCGACCTTGCCGACCAGCCGGAACAGGTGGCCCATCGCCTCGGGATCCGCTTCAGCCAGTGCCACGGCATTGGGCTCGTGAAGCTTGGGGATCACGAGAACGTGGGTGGGCGCCTGCGGCATGATGTCGCGGAACGCCAGCGCGTGGTCGGTTTCGGCGATGATCTCCGCGGGAATCTCACGGCGGATGATCTTGCAGAACAGGCAGTCGTCGGACACGGCTTCGAGCCTAGCGGGGTTTCGTGACGCCGCTACGCGGCTCCTCAACCTCCGCTACGACCAGCGAGGAGTGCCGGAGAGCAGGGCGGCGACGGCGGCCACGCCTGCCGTCGAGGTTCGCAGGACCGTCGGGCCCAGCCGAACAGCTTGAGCGTGCGCGAACGCCTCCAGTTCCTCGGGTGCGATGCCGCCCTCGGGTCCGACGACCAGCACCACGTTGGTTGCCTCCTCGATCGGTGTGATCGGCACACTGGCGTCCTCGTGCAGCACGAGCGCCGAGTCGGCCGCTTGAAGCAACGCGACGACGTCGGCAGTGGTGGCCATCTCGGTGACCTCGGGGAACCACGCGCGGCGCGACTGTTTCGCGGCCTCGCGTGCTGCCGAGCGCCACTTCGCCAGCGACTTCGCGGCCCGCTCGCCGCGCCAGACGCCCACGGAGCGCGCCGCCGCCCAGGGCACGATCGTGTCCACGCCGATCTCGGTCAGCACCTCGACCGCGAGCTCGGCGCGGTCTCCCTTCGGAATCGCTTGAACCACCGTGATGCGCGGCGCGCGTCGAGACTCGTGGCGGACCGCGAGCACTCGCGCGTGCAGCGACGTCTTGGTGACGTCCTCCACCTCGCAGGTCAACCGGATGCCGGCCCCATCGACAACCTCGATCTGTTCGCCGCTGCGGATGCGTCGGACGACAGCGGCGTGCCTGCCTTCGTCGCCGGTCAGCGTGACCCGACCTCCGACCGCGGCCGCACCCAGTTCGGGGTGCAGGAAGACGGGAAGGCTCATCGCTCGATCAGCGGAACGCGTCGCGGAGGCGGTTGAAGACCGACTTGTGCCCCGGGTGGATCCGCCCCTCGGGCGCCTCCTCGTCACGCAGGCGAGCGAGCTCCTCGAGCAGCTCCTGCTGTCGCTCGTCCAAGGCCTTCGGGGTCTCCACCTCGATCGTGACGATGAGCGGACCACGTGCGCCGGTGCGCAGCGACGGCACACCGCGACCGCGCAGGACGTGCTGCGTCCCCGACTGCGTGCCCGGCTTCACGTCGATGTCGACCCAGGTCTCAGCGGCCTCGTCCCCCGTTGCGTCGACGATGTCGGCCTCGAGCAGTGGGAGCTTCAGGGTGGTGCCCAGTGCGGCGGCGGTCATCGGGATGCTGGCGTGGGCGTGCAGGTCGAGGCCGTCGCGGGTGAAGATCTCGTGCTCCCGCACCGAGATCTCGACGTAGAGGTCACCGGGCTGGCCGCCACCGGGTCCGATCTCGCCCTCTCCGGTGAGCTGCACGCGCGTGCCGTTGTCGACGCCAGCCGGAATCTTGACCGTGATCGAGCGACGAGACCGGATGCGTCCATCGCCCGCACACTCGCGACACGGCTCGGGGATGATCTCGCCGAAGCCCTGGCAGGCCGGGCAGGGACGCAGACTGCGGACCTCACCGAGGACCGACCGCTGCACCTGCTGGACCTCGCCCTGGCCATGGCAGGTCTCGCACATCACAGGCTGGGAACCCGCGGCGGCGCCGGTCCCATGACACGTCGTACACAGGATCGCGGTGTCGACCTTCAGCTCCTGCGTGGTGCCGAAGACGGCATCAGCCAGGTCGATCTCCAGCCGAACCAGGGCGTCCTGGCCGCGTCGCGAACGCGAGCGCGGTCCACGACGGCCGCCCTGGCCGCCGAAGAACGCATCCATGATGTCGGTGAAGGAGAAGCCGGCGCCCTGCCCGAAGCCGCCTCCGCCGCGGTTGAACGGATCGCCGCCGAGGTCGTACATCCGACGCTTCTCGGGATCGGACAGCACCTCGTAGGCCTTGCCGATCTCCTTGAAGCGCTCCTGCGCGGCGGGATCGGGGTTGACGTCCGGATGCAGTTGACGAGCAAGTCGGCGATAGGCCTTCTTGATGGTGTCGTCATCCGCATCTCGCGCGACGCCAAGAACTTCGTACGGGTCAGTCATGTGCTGCTCTCAGTAGGGACGCCCGGCTCAGGATTGGGCCAGGATGTCGGAGACGTAGGTTGCCACCGCGCGAACGGCGGCGATGTTGACGGGGTAGTCCATCCGCGTGGGACCGACGACACCCAGAGCGCCGACGACCTCATCACCCGGGCCATAGCCGCTGGCGACGACGGAGGTGCCGACGAGCTCCTGGTACGGACCTTCCGAGCCGATCCGAATGCTCAGTCGTTCGCTGGAGGAGACGTTGCCCAGCAGCTTCAGCAGCACGACGTGCTCCTCCAGCGCCTCCAGCATCGGCCGCACGCTGGACTCGTAGCCGTCGCCGAAGCGCGCGAGGTTGGCGGTGCCACCGACCACGACGCGCTCGTCGCGCTGCTGGTTGGACATCGCCTCGATCAGCGCACTGACCACCACGGCCAAGGGGGTGCGCTGGTGATGGTCGAACTGCAGTGGCAGGTCGGCCAGAGCGGTGACCGCCGAGGTGATGCGCTCGCCGACGGCAGCGCGGTTGATCCGCAAGCGCAGGTCGACGAGTGACTCCTCGGACAGGTCGGCGGGCAGATCGACCAACCGCTGCTCCACGCGCCCGGTCGACAAGATCAGCACCAGGAGTACGCGAGCGGGCGCCATCGGCACCACCTCGATGTGGCGCACCGTCGAGGAGGCCAGCGTCGGGTACTGCACGATCGCCACCTGCTGCGTGAGCTGCGCGAGGAGCCGGACGCTGCGCTGGACAACGTCGTCCAGGTCGTGCGCACCCTCCAAGAAGCGGGAGATCGCGCGCCGCTCTGCCTGCGTCATCGGCTTGATGGTGTGCAGCCCGTCGACGAACATCCGGTAGCCCTTGTCGGTGGGGATCCGACCCGCGCTGGTGTGCGGTTGGGCGATCAGGCCCTCCTCCTCGAGAGCGGCCATGTCGTTGCGAACGGTCGCCGGCGAGACGCCCAGCCCGTGACGGTCCACGAGCGCCTTCGATCCGACGGGTTCATGCGTGGCGACGTAGTCCTCGACGATGGCGCGGAGGACGGCGAGCCGACGTTCAGACTGCATTCCTGTCCACCTTCCTTCGCACTGCGACCAGGTTGGCACTCGCGCCCCTGGAGTGCCAAGACTACCTCCGTAACTCGCGTCACACGCGTTCGTTGGATCAACGTGCGCTTGCGACTATTGGCAGGTCTTGGGGCTGTTGTTCTTGTTGTTGCCGCCTTCGTGACCGGTTCCCCCGTTCGAGCGGCGTCCACCAGCCTGCCCGTGAGCTACGACTTCCTCTCCAACGCGATCAAGACGGGCACCGCGAACTCCGCGCCCGGCGAGAACGACTGGACCTGCCGCCCCACCGCCGCGCACCCGCGTCCCGTCGTCCTCGTGCACGGAACCGCCGGCAACGCGGCATCGAACTGGGCCACCTACGCCGCGCTCCTGGTCGACAACGGCTATTGCGTCTTCGCCCTGACCTACGGCGTCGCGCCCATCGAGGCGGCCTCCCCCGTCAAGTTCGGAGGAATCAACTCGATCGAGTCGAGTGCGCAGGAGTTCAAGACCTTCATCGCGCGCGTGCTGGCGACCACGCACGCGCACCAGGTCGACATCGTCGGGCACTCGCAGGGCACCTACATGCCCAACTACTACGTGCGCTTCCTCGGCGGCGCGCCCTACATCCACCGCTACGTCTCGCTCGCGCCGCTGTGGAACGGAACGGGCACGGCGATCGCCGGTCAGCTCAACGAGGCCGGCACCGGCTACGGGTTCACCTCCGACAACCTGGTCCCGATGTGCGCCGCCTGCGGCCAGATGGTGACCGGCTCGAAGTTCGCGACACTGATGAGCTCGGGTCACGTCGCGGCGCCGAGCATCCAGTACCTCAACATCTCCACGAAGTACGACGAGCTGGTGCTGCCTTACAGCAGCGGCCAGCTCGCCGGGTACCCGAACATGAAGAACGTCGTGATTCAGAACTACTGCTCGGGCGACTTCGCGGAGCACTTCGAGATCGCGTCGGATCCGAATGCGGCTCAGTTGGTGCTCGCGTTCCTGAACAACGGGACCGTGCCGACGAAGATCGCCTGCAAGGTGGTCCTGCCGTTCAACGGCTTCGTGCCCTAGTCGGCTTCGGGGCCGTCCGCCAGAACTCCGTAGAGCTTGCGGCGAGTCTCGTCGAGGATCACCCGCGCGCGCTCGCGCTGGTCGGGGGTTCCCGTCGCTGAGATCTGCCAGATCGCCGTCACCGTCTGCACGAGCGCCTGCTTGAACGGGTCGGAGGATCCGTCCTCATCGTTGGCGAAGACGTCCCAGACCGCGCTGAGGGAGTCGGCGTTCTCCTGCGTGTACTCACGGCCCGCGTCCGTCAGCCCGACGGTCTTGCGGCCGCCGTCGTGCGTGACCACGACGAGTCCCTCATCCTCGAGCTGCGCAATGGTCGGGTAGATCGAGCCGGGACTCGGACGCCATGCACCGTCGGTGCGGTCGGCGATCTGCTGGCCGATCTGGTACCCGTTGAGCTTCTCCTCGGTCGAGGTCAGGACGTCGAGGATCGCGGAGCGAACATCGCCCCGGCGCACCCTCGGACCACCCCGGCCACCGCGTCGCGGATCGCCGAAGACCGGGCCCCACGCGGGGCCGAAGAACCCGCCCCCGCCACCGAAGGGGCCGAACGGCTGGCCGAATCCGCCGGGACGTCCGTGCCCACGACCGCGGCCCTCTCCCCGTCCACCTCGCGGCACCTCGCCACGCTGGCGACGGATGGCCTCGAAGTCTCCTCGGCCCTCGGGGCCCCACATCTGATTGAACTTGTTGGTTCTCATCTCGAGATCTCCTTTCGCTTGTGGATCGCCGGCGCATGTTCAGCCTGGCGATCAATCTCGATACGTTGACGATATATCGCGATGTTCGGAAAAGCAAGAGGGGTTTCTCGCCGTGTGTCATCCCCGCTCGCGGTCGGGCGCGTCGCTAGCGTTCGGACAGTGACTTCCCCGCATGACCGCTACGGCTCCGACGTCCTCGCCAGCGATTGGCGGGCGCCCAAGAAGGGGCGAGCCCGCGAGATCGTGGCCGACCTCGGTTTGGTGGTGGAGGATGTCGGCACCGATTGGTGCGGGGAGATCGTCAAGGTCGATCGGGACCTCCGCACTGTCACGCTCGAGGACCGCCGGAACCGTCGCCGCACCTTCCCCCTCGGGCCCGGCTTCCACCTCGAAGGTCTGCCGGTCGTGCTCGTCGCGCCCGTTACCCAGCGCATGCCCGAGAAGGCGACTCGCACCGCCTCCGGCTCGATCGCCGTCGAAGGCGTCAAGGCTCGCGTCGCGCGAGCCAGCCGCATCTATGTCGAGGGCCGGCACGACGCCGAGCTGGTGGAGAAGGTCTGGGGTGACGACCTGCGCATCGAGGGCGTCGTCGTCGAGTACCTCGACGGGATCGACGACCTCGGCGAGAAGCTCCTGGACTTCGGCCCCGGACCGGAGCGCCGCGTCGGAGTGCTGGTCGACCACCTAGTGCCCGGCTCGAAGGAGAGCCGAATTGCCGATTCAGTCCGACGCGGCCCCGCGGGTGAGCACGTCCTCATCGTGGGCCACCCGTTCATCGACATCTGGGCGGCAGTGAAACCGCAGCGACTGGGCAAAGAAGCCTGGCCAACGGTGCCCCGCAACATCGAATGGAAGCACGGCGTCTGCCAAGCGTGGGGTTGGCCCCATCGTGACCAGGCCGACATCGCGCGAGCCTGGAAGCACATCCTGGGCGGGGTACGCGGCTTCCAAGACCTCGAAGTCGAACTTCTAGGACGCGTCGAGGAGCTCATCGACTTCGTGACGACGTGACGCGTTAGTAGGGCCGGAGCAGATGCCCCTGAGGGAGTCCGCCGCGAAGCGGGGGCTTTGACCGAAGGGGTATCTGCGGAGGCCCGGCGCCTACCTCAAGCAGAGCCATACCGCCGGTTTCGCGACGCGTACTCCTCGACGGCGCGCCAAAGGTCCCTGCGGTCGACGTCCGGCCATAGGACGTCGGTGAAGACCATTTCGGAGTAGGCGGCTTGCCAGAGCATGAAGTTGCTCAACCTTTGCTCGCCGGACGTGCGCCAGACCATGTCCGCGTCTGGTAGTTCGGGGACGTAGAGATAGCGGCCGATCGTCCGCTCGTCGATGTGATCGGCGGAGATTCGGCCGCCTTTGACGTCCTGCCCGATCCGTTTCACTGCATCGGCGAGCTCGGCGCGGCCGCCATAGTTGACGCACATCGTCAACGTGAGAACGTCGTTGTCCGCCGTGAGCTCTTCGGCCTCCTTGAGCTCTTTGATAACTGACCGCCACAACCGCGGCTCACGGCCGGCCCAGCGGACCTTGACCCCGAGTGCGTGCATCTCGTCGCGACGGCGTCGCAGGACGTCACGATTGAAGCCCATGAGGTAGCGAACCTCGTCGGGTGAGCGCGACCAGTTCTCGGTGGAGAACGCGTACGCGGAGATCGCCTTGACGCCGACCTCGATCGCGCCCTGGACGACATCCATCAGGACGTCCTCGCCGCGCGCATGTCCTTCGGTGCGCGGCAGTCCGCGCTGCTGCGCCCAACGACCGTTGCCATCCATGATGATCGCGACGTGCTTCGGCACCAGATCCGCCGGAACAGCAGGCGGAAGTGCGCCCGAGGAATGCGGCGTCGGGGGCCGAATCGGGCCGCGTTGCTGGACGCGTCGGGCTTTCCGCATTGGTGAAACCTATCGCTCACTCGGCGATGGGCAGGGACCGCAGCCCACGCTCGAGGTGCCAGGTGAGGTAGGCCGTCACGATCCCCCGAGCCTCGCGGCGGTTGCGGTCATCGGCGGCATCGACGATCTCCCAGTCCCCCGCCAACAGCGCGCCGAGCAGCCGGATCGTCTCGTCGGCGGGACGAGCGGATCCGGGCAGGCGACAGTCGTTGCAGAGAACACCGCCAGCCGCGGGATGGAACGACGCGTGCGGTCCGACCACGCCGCATCGCGCGCATCCGTCGAAGGACGGCGCATAGCCGGCGACCGCCAAGGAGCGCAGCAGGAACGAGGCGAGAATGTCGCCCGGCTTGTGCTCGTCGCCGGCCATGGCGCGTAGCGCTCCCACCAGCAGCAGGTATTGCTGCAGCGCAGGCTGACGCTCCTCGACCACGAGCCGCTCGGCAGTCTCGAGCATCACGCTCGCCGCGGTGTAGCGCTCGTAGTCGGACCCGATCGCGGCTCCGTAGGGCGCCTTCGTGACGGCCTGAGTGATCGTGTCGAGGTTGCGCCCCTCGTAGAGTTGCAGGTCGACATGCGTGAAGGGCTCCAGGCGGGCACCGAACTTGGAGCTCGTGCGACGCACTCCCTTGGCCACCGCGCGGACGACCCCGTGCTCGCGGGTCAGCAGGGTGATGATGCGATCCGCCTCAGCAAGCTTGCGGGTGCGCAGCACGACCGCTTCATCGCTGTAGACAGGCATGACCCCATTCTCGCCGAACCGTCACTTTTCACGGTCGAACCGTCAGCTGTGTCGCGCACAAGTGACGGTTCGCGCGTGAGAATTGACGGCTTGGCGGGGGTTAGCCCCGGTTGACGGCCGAGATGACCGCCTTGAGCGAGGCGGTCACGATGTTGGCGTCGAGGCCGACACCCCAGCGGATGTCGCCGCCGACCGCACACTCCACGTAGGCAGCGGCGATGGCGTCTCCACCGGCCGACAGCGCGTGCTCGGCATAGTCCAGGACGCGAACGTCGAAGGTCTGCGGGAGCCCGTTGATGGCGTCGACGAAGGCGGCGATCGGTCCGTTGCCGGTGCCGTGCAACTCCTGCAGCTCTCCGTCGACGTACACGTTGACGGTGAGCGCGTCCTTCTCCCCGGCGGCCGACGAGGTGTGCACCGAGTTCAGCTTCAGCGGAGCGTCGCGGTTGAGGTACTCGTCGGAGAAGATCGACCAGATCTCGTCGGAGCTGAGCTCGCCGCCCTCAGCGTCGGTCCGCTCCTGGATCACGCGCGAGAACTCGATCTGAGCGCGCCGCGGGAGGTCCAGGTTGTGCTCGGACTTCAGCAGGTAGGCCACACCGCCCTTGCCGGACTGGCTGTTGACCCGGATGACGGCCTCGTACGTGCGTCCGACGTCCTTGGGATCGATCGGCAGGTAGGGCGCCTCCCACGGAATCTCGCTGACGGGAACGCCCTGCTCGGCGGCGATGCGGTCCAGGTCCTCCAGACCCTTCTTGATCGCGTCCTGGTGCGAGCCGGAGAACGCCGTGTAGACGAGGTCCCCCGCCCACGGGTGCCGCGGGTGTACCTCGATGTTCGTGCAGTACTCGACCGTCCGGCGGATCTCGTCGATGTTGGAGAAGTCGATCTGCGGGTCGATGCCCTGGCTGAACAGGTTCATGCCCAGCGTCACCAGGTCGACGTTGCCGGTGCGCTCGCCATGACCGAA
>JBQCDC010000331.1:0-9137 GCA_051961575.1 Marmoricola sp. | reverse complement strand
GCCGACGACTACATGGTCAAGCCGTTCGCCCTGGAGGAGCTCCTGGCTCGAACCCGCGCACTCCTGCGTCGGGCGGGCGGAACCGTCGAGGCGGAGTACGAGGAGGAGATCCTCGAGTTCGCCGGCCTGCGCATGGACCTCGGATCGCACGAGGTCACGCGCAACGGCCGCCCGATCGAGCTGACCCGAACCGAGTTCACCCTCCTGGAGCTGTTCTTGGAGAACCCGCGCCGGGTGCTGAAGCGGGTGCACATCCTCGAGTCGGTGTGGGGCTACGACTTCCCGACCTCGGCCAACAGCCTCGAGGTCTACGTCGGCTATCTGCGCCGCAAGACCGAAGCCGAGGGCGAGCCCCGCCTCCTCCAGACCGTGCGCGGCGTTGGGTATGTCCTCCGCGAACCCAACTGAGGCGACGCCGCCTGAGGCCACCAGCCTGCGGTCGTTCTTCCGTAGGCGCAGCCTGGCCGGGCGCATCATCATCCTCACCACGCTCGCCGTCGGCCTGGGCGTCACGGCGCTCGCCTTCGCCGCCTACGTCACCGTTCAGCGGCAGTCACTGAGCGCCCTGGACTCCTCCTTGCGCTCACGGGCGCTGCACGTGACCCGGAGCTCGGCGATCGATGTGCTCGAGGACGACCAGGTCCCCGCCTGGGCACTGGGTGTCGCCAACGTGAAGATCATCTTCATCGACCTGCGCACGATTCCGCAGGCGAGAAGTGCCGACCGCGTCGACACCTTCACCTACGCGGTGAGTACGCCTGAGCTGAAGGTCGCCGCCGGCAAGGCTCGCTCCTCGGCACGGACGGTCGCGGTCAACGGAGTCAACTACCGGATGGTCGCGGTGCCGGCTGGCGCGGACAGGGCGCTGGTGCTGGCCCAGTCGCTGGATCCGACCGAGACCATGCTCGATCACCTTCGCCTGGTGCTGCTGGCGTTCGGCCTCCTGGGCGTCGGCGTTGCGGGGGCGGCCGGCTACCTGGTCGCGCGCGATGGCCTCACGCCGTTGCGACGGCTCACCGCAGGCGTGGACGCGATCGGGCGGACCGGCGAGCTGCACACCATCAAGATCGAGGGTCATGACGAGGTGGCCCGTCTGGCGGCCGCCTTCAACACCATGGTCGCCGCGCTCGCCGCCTCGCAGGACCGCCAGCGGGAGCTGGTCGCCGATGCCAGTCACGAACTGCGGACCCCGCTCACGAGCATGCGGACCAACCTGGACCTGCTGGCGCAGTCCAACGACCAGCTGCCGCCGCAGATGCGCCAGGAGATCCTCAACGACGTCCGCGCACAGATCTCGGAGATGACCGCGCTGATCGGCGACCTGGTGGAGCTCGCTCGCGAGCGGCCGACGACCTACACCCACGCGCCGCTCGACTTCGCCGAGGTTGTCGACGCGGCACTGGTTCGCGCCCGGCGCCGGGCGACCACCCAGATCTTCGAGGTAGTCCTCGAGCCGTGGCCGACGATCGGTGACGCGGCCTCGCTCGAGCGGGCGGTCACCAATCTGCTCGACAACGCAGTCAAGTGGTCACCCGAGCACGGCACGATCCAGGTCCAGCTGCGATCGGGGACGCTCGTCGTGATCGACGAGGGCCCGGGCATCGACCCGGAGGACATGCCTCGCGTCTTCGATCGCTTCTATCGCTCACCCGCGTCGCGCGCGATGCCGGGATCTGGGCTCGGGCTCGCGATCGTCGCCGAGGTCGCCCATCGACACGGCGGGACGGTGCGGGTCGGACGGGGCGCGAAGGGTGGCGCCGCCTTGTCCTTCAGCCTGCCGCCGATGGATCTAGCGGACGGGACAGACGCCTCCTAGGGAACTCTCAGAAACGCGAGGGAGGCTGAGCGACATGACGACTCCGCACGAGCCGATCGACCCCGCCGGCACGCCCTCGGGCGACTCCGGTGACGAGCCGACGACCGAGCTGCCTCATGCCGAGGCACACGCGGCGCCGACGCCGCCCGAAGCACCTCCTGCGCCGCAGTGGTACGACGGGTCGGGCACGGAGCACACCCAGCCGCTTCCCTTCGTCAACGCCGAGCCGACGAGCAACAAGCCCTTCCTCAGCGGTCGGGCCGGCGTCGCGGCCGTCATCGTCGCCGCGATCCTGGCGGGCGGCGCCGCCGGGGTGGGAGGCGCGGCCTGGGCCAACGCGTGGTCCGACAACAACCAGGCCTCCACCACCACCGACCCCAACGCCAGCACGAACACGCCGACCACCACGTCGGGCACGGCCATCGAGCAGGTGGCCGCCAAGGTGCTGCCCTCGGTCGTCCAGATCAACGTGTCGGGGCAGGGCGAGTCGGGGTCCGGCTCCGGGATCGTGCTCAGCGACGACGGCATGATCCTCACCAACAACCACGTGGTCGTCGTCGCCGGTCAGGGCGGCTCCATCTCGGTCAGCATGAACAACGGTCGCGTCTACCAGGCCAAGCTCATCGGAACCGACCCCGTCACCGACTCGGCCGTCATCCAGGCGCAGGGCATCACCGGACTCACGCCGGCCAACCTCGGACACTCGAACAATCTCAAAGTCGGGCAGACGGTGCTCGCGATCGGGTCACCGTTCGGGCTGAGCTCGACCGTGACCCAGGGCATCATCAGCGCCCTCAACCGGCCCGTGCAGGTCGACGAGGGGGGGTCCAACGGCAACAACTTCAACCCGTTCGCGCCCCAGCAGCAGACCCCGTCGCTCTCCGCGACCTATCCGGCGATCCAGACCGATGCGGCCATCAACCCGGGCAACTCGGGCGGCGCGCTGGTCGACCTCAACGGCAACGTGGTCGGCATGAACTCCTCGATCCAGACCGCGAGCTCGGGTGGCAACGGATCGGTGGGTCTCGGCTTCGCGATCCCGATCGACGAGCTGCTCCCGATCATCAACCAGATCGTCCACCACGAGACGCCTACCCACGCACGGCTGGGTGTCTCGGTGGGCAGCGCGCAAGGCAACTCGACCCAGCTCGGAGCGTTGGTGGCGTCCGTCGACCCGAACGGGGTCGCCAAGACCGCCGGTATCAAGGCGGGCGACCTGATCACGAAGGTCGACAACGCCGTGGTCACCAACGGGGACTCCCTGGTGGCGACGGTGCGCGGCCATCGGCCCGGTGAGGCGGTCACGCTGACCTACATCCGCAGCGGTCAGACGAAGACGGTCAAGGTCACCTTGGGCAGCGACGCGAAGACGAAGCAGAGCTAGCGCGAGCCGTCACCCATGTCGTCTACGAGGCGAGGAGTCACTTCAGTCGAGATCGGCATCGCAACCCTTCCGCCGCGCGTCGCAACTGCCACCATCTGATCGCGCAGCCCCTTACTCAGCGGCGCAGCCGACGGGAGAAGCGAGATCAAGATTCCGCCGGTATAGGGATCGGGACCCACACCCGAGATGAAATCTCTGAACTGCTTAGTGATCCGAGCAGATGCGTCCAATTGGGCAGTCAGGCCAGCCGCCACCTCGCGCACGACCACCGAGAGTCGGGGATAACGGCGCTGGATCGCGTCGATCGACGAGAGGACCTCGGCGCTGGGCTTGGCAACGAAGATCGCAACACCCGATCGATCGGAGCAGTACGCGACTCCGGACACCTGCGCGTGGTTCCGGTCCGCCAAACGGGCTAGCTCGTCGCCGAGGCGTTGCAGGCCTTGTGGCGCAGTGCCGTGCCCGGCCTGATCGCCGCTTCCATTCATCTCGATGCAGCCCGCTTCATTCGGCGACGGAGCATCCATCGCGCTTGCGGCAGCCCATGACATTCCACTCGCTACGAGCAGGGCAACAGCAAGCGCCGCCCCGAGATTCCGCTTCTTCACCGTGTGCCCCCACAGGTAGTCCGAGGTCGCTGTGCGCGAGACCCGCACAACTGTCCATCAGGGTAATGCACACCTCGTTGGGCCTATCGTCGGGCCTTAAGGCTTGTGGACAACTGACCCCACGATCAGCCGAGCGCGCTCACCAGTCGGTTGAGCTTCCACTCCGACTCGTCCCATTCCGAGGCTGCATCGGAGTGAACGGTGATACCTCCGCCAGTGCCCGCATGCCACCGGTTGGCGGGGTCGCGGATCAGGGTGCGGATCACGACGCTCAGCTCGCACTCGTTGCCCCGGATCCACCCGAGCGCTCCTGAGTAGACACCACGCGGGGTGTCCTCGACGGCGTCGATGATCTCCATGGTTCGTTGCTTGGGCGCACCCGTCATCGAGCCCGCCGGGAAGAGCGCGCGGATCGCCTCGACCGCGGTGATCCCGGGGGTCAGATCGCCCTCGACAGTCGTGACCAATTGATGCACGGCCGAGTACGACTCGACGTGCATCAAGTCGATCACCTCAACCGATCCTGGTGCGCAGACCTGCGACAAGTCGTTGCGCATGAGATCGGTGATCATGAGGTTCTCCGCGCGATAACGCGGGTCGTTCGCGAGGCGCTCGCGGTTGGCAACGTCCTCCGCCGGATCGGAGCTGCGCGCGGTCGTGCCCTTGATCGGCATCGTTCGGACGCGTCCACCGAGGATGCTGACAAACGACTCCGGAGAGGCGCTGAGTACATGCGTCCCGTCGTGCCAGATGTGGGCTGCGTACGGCGCCGGATTGATGTCGCACAGTGTCGCGAACACCTGGTCGGGATCACGCTTCGAGTCGAGCGCGACGCGACGGGTCAGATTGATCTCGTATGAGTCGCCCGCGCGGAGGCGTCGCTGGACCTCCGCGAACGCCGCCTCGTACGCTGCTGGCGCGTGAGAAGTGGCGGCTCGACCGTGAGAAAGGACGACTCGACCGTGAGAAGGGACGGGTCGGCGGGCATGGGTCGCGTCCTCGCTGCGCATCCAGACGGCGTCCGGGATTCCGGTTGCGGGGCGGGCTCGGAGATCCGGGCGACAGGCGTAGCCGAGGTAGCCGACCCAGAGTGCGGTGGGGTCTTCGGTGGTCAATGCGTCCAGCGTCGTGAAGATGTCGTCGCCGATGACGGCGCCGTCGGGGTGGCGGGTCACCTCTCGGGTCTCCGCGTTGTAGCTGATCGACAGGTCGATGGGACTCGATGCACCGCCTGCGACGGCACTCGACCAACGTGATCCGTCCAGCTGGAAGCCGCGGGCGGTCACGTCATCTCCAAGAAGTTGGCGACGATCCGGGCGCCGTACTCGGACAGGATCGACTCGGGGTGGAACTGGACGCCGACCTGAGGAAGCGTTCGGTGGCGGACTCCCATGACCACGCGCGAGTCGGCCGTCCAGGCGATCGGGATGACGTCGTCAGTCAACTTCACCGCCGCTAGCGAGTGGTAACGGACAGCCGCGAAGTCCTGCGGGATTCCGGCGAACAGTGAGTCCTCGTTGTGCTGGATGGCGGCGACGACCCCATGCGCGGGCTCGATCTGCTCGACGGTTCCGCCGTAGTTGGTGACCAGCGCCTGCATGCCGAGGCAGACGCCGAGGACCGGCAGGCCGTGGTCGAAAGCCCTTCCCTGCAAGGCGAAATCGCCCGGATCGGCCGGATGGCCGGGACCGGGCGAGAGCACGACGTGGGTGTAGCCGTCGAAGGACACCTCGCCGTCGTGCTCGACCAGATCGGGCACCGTGCCCGTCACGCCGGCGATCAGGTGGACGAGGTTCCACACATAGGAATCGTGGTGATCCACCACGAGCACCGGTGCCATCAGGCGAGCAGCTCCAGCAGCAGCTGCCGCAGGATCGCGTGGCCGTTCTCGGTCAGGATCGACTCGGCGTGGAACTGCATGCCTCGGAAGTGCGAGCCCTTGACCAGGTGGATGTCACCGGCGGCGTCGGCCTGCGCATCGACACCCTGCGGGAGGTCACCACCCGCGCGCCCGACGAAGGTGTTGTAGAAGCCGACCTTCTCCTTGCGGCCGTCGATCAGCACCTCGGACTGCGTGCCCTGGAACACGATGTCCTTGTAGCCAAGACCGATTCCCAGCTGATGGCAGAGAACTTGGTGGCCCAAACACACGGCGAGGAACGGCTTCCGGGTGGCAAGCAATTCTCCGACGGCGCCACGGAAAGCGCTGATCTTGAGGCTTTCGTCGTCGCGAGGGTCGCCCGGGCCCGGGCCGACCACCACCAGGTCGTAGTCCTCGAACGTTCCGAACGACCCGGACGCGTCGTGCCGCAGGATGCTCGGCTTCATGCCGAACACGCCGAACACGTGGGCGAGCATGTTCACGCAGTCGTCCTGGCCGTGGAGGATCGCGACTCGCTTGCCGGCCAGCGCCTGCACCGTGTCGGCGTCGGACTGATCGGTGAGCCAGAACTTGGCGAGGCGTTGGTTGCGCGAGTTCAGCGCGATGAGCACGTCCTCGTCCTGGGTCAGCGCCGCGATGTCGGCGCTCGCACCGGTGCGTGCCTCGACCAAGCCGAAGGCGCTCAGGATCCCGCCCGCCTTGGCGTGCGTCTCGGCGACCTCGTGATGCGGGTCGGAGTCGCGAACGAGGGTCGCGCCGGCCGTCACGTTGAGCGTTCCGTCGAGGCTGACGTCAGCAGTACGGATGATGATCGGGCTGTCGCAGGTCTGCTGACCGGTCTCGTCTCGGCCGAGCAGGGCGAGCGCTCCCGAGTAGTAGCCGCGCCCGTTGGGCTCGTAGTGCGAGATCAACCGACAGGCGTTCTCGACCGGAGCGCCCGTGACGGTGGCGGCGAACATCGTGTCCCGCAGAACCTCGCGTACGTCGCGATTGGTGCGGCCAGCGAGCAGGTACTCGGTGTGGAGCAGGTGCGTCATCGGCTTGAGGAACGGGCCGAGCACCTGGCCGCCCTCGTTGCAGATGTCGCACATCATCTTCAGCTCTTCGTCGACGACCATGAAGAGCTCGTAGATCTCCTTCTCGTCCGCGAGGAAGTCGAGGAGCTTTGCCTTGCGCTCAGCGGTCGTGAGGTCCGCGAGGTCGCGCAGCCGGAAGGTGCCCGAGATCGGGTTCATGCGCACCTCGCCGCCCGTGACGCTGACATGCCGCTCGGGCGAGGCGCCGATCAGGAAGCGGTCACCGGTGAAGAAGACGTAAGTCCAATAGGCGCCGCGCTCGTTCTCGAGGAGGCGGCGAAGTACCGAGAGCGCCCGGTCCGCATTCCAGTCCTTCAGCTGCGCGGAGTACCGGCGCCCGACAACCAGGTTGGCACCCTCGCCGTTGCCGATCTCGTCGGCGATGATCGTGCGTACGACCTCGGCATAGTCCTCGTCCGAGGTCGCGAAGCCGCCGCGGTCGACGTAGGAGATCTCCTCGTTCGGCAGGGCGCCGAGCAGATCGGTCAGCGGGATCTCGTGCTCAGCGTCGATCGAGACCACCGTGAGCGGGGTTCCGTCGTCGTGAGCGACGAAGCCGCGCTCAGCGACCTGGCGATATGGCACCGCGACGAGGCGGTCGAACCGGCGACCGCCCTCGGGAAGCCCCTCGGGCAGATCGATGTCCACGATCCGCTCGGGCGACGACAGGGTGCCGCCGACGAGAACCGCCGAATCGCTGTTGCCGAGCCGGATGACCGCCCAGGCCTCCCGCCCCCGAATGTCGGCCAGAGCCTGGCCAGCAGTCAGAGAGCGCGAGGAGGTGGTGGTCATGCGGGAACGCTACCCGCCTCGGACCCGGTGCAGCACCCGCGTTTCACGCGCACAACGGACGGCTCGAGCGTGACAACTGACGGCTCTGCGGTGATGTTGGGGTGTTGTGGGGGCCTTCCTCAGGGCAATCCCACGAAGTGGGCTTGGGCTCATGCCCTCGGGGAAGGCCCCACAACACCCGAAGCAACCGCTAGTAGACACTCCGGGGCATCGGAACCCACGGCACCGACGGCACCGCCCACACCGGGTTCGTGCCGGATGCGTACGTCCGGCAGGGCTCGTTGCGGAGGCTCGGGCAGGTCGGGTAACCCCTCGGGATCGACTGGTTGGCAATCACCGGCAGCACCAGTCGCGAGGGCGTGTTGGCGCCCACCGGCCCGGTCGCGAGCCAGACCTGGCTGGCCGTCCCCGGGACCGTCTGAGCGAACGCCCACACGGGCTGGTTGCCGTTCGGCGCCGACACCGTCACGCGGATGCGCGAGCCCGCCCGATACGCGTGGCCCTCGTAGTAGAGCGGCACGGCGACGAGCGTGTACTTGCCTGCCGGCATCGTGTGGACGTCGTTCGGCCGCAGGCTGAGGATCGGCTCGAGCTCCGTGCTCGGCTGCTTCATCACGCCGGTGGAGGTGTAGTCGAGCACGCGGTCGCTGGCGCGCACGTAGCCGTTCTGAACGAACGTCTCCTGGCCGTCGGGTCGCACCTCGCTGACCGTCGCCTGCAGATCGACATCCGGCGTCGACGACTTCACGTAGAGGTAGACCGCACCCGACCCGATCACGGTGGTGTTCTGGGCGAGCGGCGCCGTCACGAAGGAGACCGCGTTGTTGGTCAACGGTGCGGTGCCCTTGAGAGGCGGCTGCTTCCAGTTCCAGGTCCACTGGCTGGCGTTGCCCCACAGTCCACCCGCTCCGACGCTCGTGCCGAAGTTGGTCGGAGTGGTCGCGTTGGCGTCCGAGGTGTAACCCGTCACCGAGGTGCTCGTCGGCTTGGACGCGCTCAGCGCACCGTTCGCGTTGAGGTACCAGGTCGCGGTCTGCGTTCCCGTGATCGGCAAGGACGAGTAGGTGTGCTCGTACGACGCCACCGGGTCACCGGCATTCTTACCGCCGGCGCCGTTGTCGAATCGGACCGTCACCTGCGGCAGCGCGTTGAACGCCGCGAGGGCACCCGAGTAGGTCGGGATGGTCTGGATCGGGTCGTTGGGCATCGGGATGATGTCCGTCTGCGGCAAGCCGAACGCCTGCTGCATGATCAGCGGTCCGGCGACCTTGAGCAGCACCGACTTCAGCAGCGGCGCCTCGTTGGCAACGTAGAGCTCGAGGAAGTCGAACATGCGGTTCAGCGTCGCTGGATCGAGCGAATCGCCGTGCACACCGTTGGTGAAGGTGAACCACTTCTTGGTCGTCCCCGTGAAGTGACGCGCGAGCACCGGGCAGTAGCCGCCGGTCTGCTCGTCCTCCCACTGGCAGGCCATGAAGACCGGCACGTGGATGTCCTTCACGAAGCTCACCGGGTCGAGCGGATCCGCCACCGCCGGGTAGTACTGCTGGTTGGCCTTGATCTTCGCCAGCAGGTCGAC
>JBQCDC010000330.1:0-2522 GCA_051961575.1 Marmoricola sp. | reverse complement strand
GAGCGCGGCATCCTGACGTTCATCCTGGTGACGATCGCCTCGGACATCGGCGGCTACTGGGCCGGCGTCCTGTTCGGGCGACACCCGATGGCGCGAGTCATCTCGCCCAAGAAGACCTGGGAGGGCTTCGTCGGGTCGGCGATCACCTGCATCGCAGCGGGCGTGGCGCTGGTGGTGTGGCTCCTCCATGGGCACTGGTACGTGGGGGTCGCCCTCGGCGTGATCGCGGTCGTGATGGCGACGCTGGGCGACCTCGTCGAGTCCGTGACCAAGCGTGATCTCGGGGTCAAGGACATGAGCCAGATCATTCCGGGCCACGGCGGCCTGATGGATCGGCTCGACTCACTGCTGGCCACGATCGCTCCGATCTGGCTACTTCTGCACTACGGGGTCTTCCACATCCACTAGTCGGTTACTCGTCGCTTCGCTCCTCAACGCTCCTTGCGCGGCTCGTGTTCGAACAGGTTCGACACGGCCTTGCTGCGTTCGCGTAGGCTGCCAGCCGTGTCGAGCAAGACGAACCGCAATGAGAAGGCCAACCAGCGCCGCGCCGCGATCGAGCAGATCCGCAAGGAGCAGCAGGCGAAGGAGCGTCGTCGCGCGCTGCTCGGCGGCGCTGCTGTCGGAGCGGTGCTCATCGTCCTGGTGGTGCTGATCGTCATCGGCACGCGTGGCCATCATGCGCCGGCCGCGTCGGGGCCGCAGGTCCTGCCTGCCGCCGTGACCGGAGGCCAGCCGACCGTGGAGAAGCCCGCCGTCAAGGTCGCCAACACGACCGGAATCCCGGGCGTGGTCGCGTACGCGACTAAGGGCTGGCCGGCCAACGGCACGGGCACCGCTGCGCAGGCGCTTTCGCACAACCACGTCGACGGTCCGGTGACGTACTCGGTCACGCCTCCCGTCGGTGGCGACCACAACGGCACCTGGATGAACGCGGGCGTCTACACGAGCCCGATCCCCAACGAGCGCGCAGTGCACAACCTCGAGCACGGTGCCGTCTGGATCACGTACCGCCCGAATCTTCCGGCCGCTCAGGTGAAGGCGCTGCAGGACTTCGTGGGCAAGCAGTCGCTGATCGACGAGGGCCAGTACGGCAAGAACCGCTTCATGGATCTGAGCCCGTGGGCGAGCAACAGCCTGCCCTCTCCGATCGTGATCAGCGCCTGGGGCTACCAGCTGTACGTGACGAGCCCGACTGACCCGCGCCTGCAGCAGTTCGTGAACAAGTTCCGCCACAACCAGACCTACTCGCCGGAGTTCGGCGCCGCGGTTGACGGAGTCCCGGTGTCGGTCGGCGGTCGCGCGGCGATGTACGGCGACACGCTCGCCAATCCGGCGAACTGACCGTGTCGAATCTGCCGCTGGTCTTTGACGCCCCGAAGGGGCGTGGCAAGCCGCCGCGGCACTTGGCCGACCTCGACGCCGCGGAGCGGAAGGCCCTCGTGGCCGACCTCGGACTGCCCGGCTTCCGGGCGCGTCAGCTGTCCACGCACTATTTCTCCCGGCTGGTCGCGTCGCCGGACGAGATGACCGATCTGCCGTCGGCGGAGCGCGATCGACTCGTCGAGGGCCTGTTGCCGTCGCTCATCACGCCGGTGAAGACGCTCGAGGCCGACAAGGGGGCGACGCGAAAGACGCTCTGGCGACTGTTCGACGGCGCGTTGGTCGAGTCGGTGCTGATGCGCTACCCGGGCCGGGTGACCATGTGCGTCTCGTCCCAGGCGGGCTGTGGGATGGCCTGCCCGTTCTGCGCGACCGGCCAAGGCGGCCTGACCCGCAACATGTCGACGGCCGAGATCATCGAGCAGGTCGTCGCCGGTGCTCGTGCGCTCGCTCGTGAGGAGATCCCCGGCGGCCCAGGGCGCGTCTCCAACGTGGTCTTCATGGGCATGGGCGAGCCGCTCGCCAACTACAAGGCCGTCATCGGCGCGGTCCGCCGCATGACCGACCCGACCCCCGACGGCCTCGGCATGTCCGCTCGCGGGATCACGGTCAGCACGGTCGGGCTCGTGCCGCGCATCAACCAGCTGGCCGAGGAGGGCATCCCCGTCACCCTCGCCCTGAGCCTGCACGCGCCGGATGATGGGCTCCGGGACGAGATCGTTCCGGTCAACACGCGCTGGAAGGTGCGCGAGGCCGTTGAAGCGGCTTGGAACTATGCCCACGTCACCAAGCGACGGGTCTCGATCGAGTACGCCATGATGCGTGGGATCAACGACCAGGGCTGGCGCGCCGACCTCCTCGCCGACGTGCTGCTCTCCTACGGGGACTGGGGTTGGGTGCACGTGAACCTGATCCCGCTGAACCCGACGCCCGGATCCAAATGGACGGCCAGCGACCCCGCCGACGAGCGGGAGTTCGTGCGGCGACTCACCGCGCGCGGTGTCCCGACGACGGTGCGAGACACCCGCGGCCGCGACATCGACGGTGCCTGCGGCCAGCTCGCCGCCCACGAGTAATACCGGTTATACTCGATCCATGAAGACCGCGGTGTCGATCCCTGACGACGTGTTCCGAGAAGC
>JBQCDC010000329.1:0-2094 GCA_051961575.1 Marmoricola sp. | reverse complement strand
GAGTCGGCGGCCCGGGCCCCGACCGCTGGCTGTCCCCCGAGATTGAGAAGGCCGTGGAGCTCGTCCGCTCCGGCGCCGTCCTTGCTGCTGCTGAGTCCCAGATCGGAGAACTGCGATGAACGACCGATTGCCCATCCACGCTGCCCACGGCACCGAGCTGAGTGCGCGCTCGTGGCAGACGGAGGCGCCACTGCGCATGCTGATGAACAACCTCGACCCGGAGAACGCGGAGCGCCCCGAGGACCTGGTGGTCTACGGCGGCACGGGTAAGGCTGCGCGCAACTGGGAGGCGTACGACGCGCTCGTCCGCACCCTGAAGACCCTCGGCGACGACGAGACGATGCTCGTCCAGAGCGGCAAGCCGGTCGGCGTCATGAAGACCAACGAGTGGGCGCCGCGCGTGCTGATCGCGAACTCGAACTTGGTCGGTGACTGGGCCAACTGGGAGGAGTTCCGCCGGCTCGAGGAGCTGGGCCTGACGATGTATGGGCAGATGACTGCGGGCTCGTGGATCTACATCGGCACGCAGGGCATCCTGCAAGGGACCTTCGAGACGTTCGCGGCGGTGGCCGACAAGCGCTTCGGCGGAACGTTGGCGGGCACGATCACGTTGACGGCCGGTCTCGGTGGCATGGGCGGTGCCCAGCCGCTCGCGGTGACGATGAACGACGGCGTGGCGATCTGCGTCGACGTCGACCAGTCGCGCATCACGCGTCGCATCGAGCACCGCTACTTGGACGTGCAGGCCAACGATCTCGAGCACGCGCTCTCGCTTGCGATCGAGGCCCGCGACGAGAAGCGCGCGCTGTCGATCGGACTCCTCGGCAACGCAGCCGAGGTCTTCCCGCGCTTGCTGGAGATCAAGGCGCCCATCGACATCGTGACCGACCAGACGTCTGCGCACGACCCGCTGTCGTACCTGCCTCTGGGCGTTTCGTTCGAGGACTGGCATGACGCGGCCGCGCGCGACCCCGAGGGCTTCACCAAGGACGCTCAGGCCTCGATGGCCGCGCACGTGCGCGCGATGGTCGAGTTCCAGGACGCCGGCGCTGAGGTGTTCGACTACGGCAACTCCATCCGCGACGAGGCCCGCAAGGGTGGCTACGACCGCGCCTTCGAGTTCCCGGGATTCGTTCCGGCGTACATCCGACCGCTGTTCTGCGAGGGCAAGGGACCGTTCCGCTGGGCCGCGCTCTCGGGCGACCCGGAGGACATCCGCAAGACCGACGAGGCGATCCTGTCGTTGTTCCCCGAGAACAAGCGGCTGCACAAGTGGATCCGGATGGCTCAGGAGCGCGTGCACTTCCAGGGCCTGCCGGCGCGCATCTGCTGGCTCGGCTACGGCGAGCGTCACCTCGCGGGTCTGAAGTTCAACGAGATGGTGGCGAACGGCGAGCTCTCGGCCCCGATCGTGATCGGTCGCGATCACCTCGACTGTGGCTCGGTCGCGTCGCCCTATCGCGAGACCGAGGCCATGAAGGACGGCTCGGATGCGATCGCGGATTGGGCGATCCTCAACGCGCTCGTGAACACCGCCTCGGGTGCGACCTGGGTGTCCTTCCACCACGGTGGTGGGGTCGGAATGGGTCGCTCGCTGCATGCGGGTCAGGTGACCGTTGCCGACGGCACGGAGTTGGCTGCTCAGAAGATCGAGCGCGTGCTGACCAACGACCCCGGGATGGGCGTGATCCGGCACGTCGATGCGGGGTATGAGTCGGCCGCCGAGGTGGCTGAGGCGCGGGGAATCCGCATTCCGATGGCTGAGGGCTGAGAAGTCTCGAATCCGAGACCAACACTGGTTGACCACTTATTGCGGCGAGATTGAAGGAGCACTGGACTGTGTCCGTGGACTTCGAGGTGATGTGGCGCACATTGCAGCCGATCGGGCGCATGGCCTCCGGTGGCTACCGCCGCTCGCCTTATGCCTCCGCCGAGCGTGAGTGCCTGGCGTGGTTCGAGGAGCAGGCCGCCGCTCGCGGATTGCGCCTGGAGTACGACGGCAACGGCAACGTGGTCGCGTGGTGGGAGGCCGAGGGCGCGACCGGCGAGGCCATCGTCACCGGCTCGCACCTCGACAGCGTCACGGAGGGCGGC
>JBQCDC010000328.1:0-4254 GCA_051961575.1 Marmoricola sp. | reverse complement strand
CGTCGCGCCAGCAGCTCGGCCAGGGTGGCATCGACCTCGTCGATCTGGTTGCGCAGGTAGGCCATGGGATCCTGCCCGGGCCAGGCCATCCTGATGTCCGGTTGCCGTTCGGTGTTGGCTGAACCGTCGGTGTGCTCGAGCTCGATGAGCCCGTGCCGCCGATAGAAGCCTCGGGCGGGCGCGTTGGAGGCGAACACCCAGAGGCCGAAGCCGTTCGGCCGCAGCGCCATCACCAGCTCCAGCAGTGCGGTACCGACACCGGTCCCCTGCCGATCGGGAGCGACGTACAACGACTCGAGCCAGTCGCCGGTGAGGGTCGCGAACCCGACGAGTCCCAACGCGTCCTCGGCCAACCAGACCTCGCGAGAAGTCAGGTCCCAAGACTCGATGTGCCCACGCACGACGTCCCAGGGCGCCGTCACCGGAGGCATGGCCCCACTCGCGCCCGTGCGCGAGGCGAGGAAGAGATCGGCCACCTCGGGCAGGTCGCCTTGCTCGGCGGGCCGGAACGTCAGCCCCTGCTGCTCAGTGGCCATCGCGAATGATCTCCAGAGCGGCCGCGAGGTCGGGCGGGTAAGGAGACTCGAACTCGACGTAGTCACCGGTCTCCGGGTGCTCGAAGCCGAGCTTCACGGCGTGTAGCCACTGGCGTTCGAGTCCGAGGCGCTTGGCCAAGGTCGGGTCCGCGCCGTAGGTCATGTCCCCTACACACGGGTGCTTGAGGGCTGCCATGTGCACGCGGATCTGGTGCGTCCGGCCTGTCTCCAGGTGCACCTCGAGCAGCGAGGCGAACCGGTGGGCCTCCAGCGTCTCGTAGTGCGTGATGCTGTGCTTGCCGTCCTCGCGCACCGCGAACTTCCAGTCCGAGCTGGTGTGTCGGCCGATCGGCGCATCCACCGTTCCCATCAGCGGATCCGGGTGCCCCTGGACGAGCGCGTGGTACGTCTTGTCGACCGTGCGGCGGCGGAAGGCGTTCTTGAGCACCGAGTAGGCATGCTCGCCCTTGCAGATGACCATCACCCCGGACGTGCCGACATCGAGGCGCTGCACGATTCCCTGTCGCTCCGAGGCACACTGGTGGCGATGCGCACTCCGGCGGCGCGCAGGTGGCCGACGACCGTCGGGCCCGTCCACCCCATCGACGGATGGACCGCGACTCCGACGGGCTTGTCGATCACGACGATGGCGTCGTCCTCGAAGATGATCGAGAGTCCCTCGACCGTCTCCTCTCGGATCTCGAGCGGGTCAGAAACCGGCGGGATCTCCACCTCGAGCATGGCTCCCGCGATCAGCCGGTCGGACTTCACGACCGCCTGCGCGTCCATCTGCACGCGGCCATCCGCGATCAACTCGGCCGCGCGGGTGCGGGACAGACCGAACATCTTGGCCAGACCGGCGTCGACCCGCTCGCCCGCGACGCCGTCGGGAACCATGAGCAGGCGGTGGTCAGTCATGGGTTCATTCTGGCGGGTCGGAGTCCGGGGACTGCGAGCCATCCAGCCGCACTCCGCGAACGAGCTGGATCACCATCAGCACCGCGGCCACATTGATGCACATGTCGGCCACGTTGAACACGGCGTAGTGCGGCAGCTGGATGAAGTCGACAACATGGCCGCGGAACGGGCCGGGGTCACGGAAGAGTCGGTCAGCGAGATTGCCCAGAACGCCCGCGAGCAGGAGGCCGAGCGCGAAGGCCCACATCCCCTGACGCGCCTTCGAGATGAAGCGAATCGTGACCACGGAGGCCACCAGGGCGATGACCGTGATGACCGGCGTCAATCCGGTGCCCGCACCGAAGGCGGCGCCGGGGTTACGGACGTAGGTGAACTTCACCAGCGACCCGATGACGTGGATCGACGGATGTCCGTCGAGCTCCTTCATCACCAGGTACTTGGAGACGAGGTCGATGGCAAGCGCCACCGCCGCCGTTCCATAGGCAAGCCGAAGCGCGCCCTGGGTCTTCATAGGGCTCGGTGACGTCAAGACGCTCAGCGGCGCTCTTCCCGCTGCTTGCAGGTCATGCAGAGGGTGGCGCGCGGGAAAGCCATCAGCCGATTCTTCCCGATCGGGTTGCCACAGTTCTCGCAGACGCCGTAGCTCTTGTTCGCGATGCGCTCGAGGGCGTGCTCGGTCTGGGCGAGCATGTCGCGAGCGTTGTTCGCGATCGTCATCTCCTGGTCGCGCTCGAAGGAGGCGGAACCCACGTCGGCCTGGTCGTTGCCCGCGCCCTCGCCGCTGGCCCGCATCAGTCCGTCGAGGTCGGACTCGACGACCCTGAGCTCGGCCTTGAGCCGGACGATGTCCTCCTTGAGCTGGGCGCGCACCTCGGCCAGCTCGGCGGCGGTCCAGGGGTCCTCCTGCTCGAGGACGACGAGCTTGCCGGCGTTGCGGGTCGCGGCCGCCTTGGCAGGAGCCTTGGAGGCGGCGACGGCCTTCTTGGCGACCGCCTTCGCGGGAGCAGCGGCGGCCTTAGTGGCCGCGGTGGTCTTCTTGGCGGCGCTCGTGGTCTTCTTGGCGACGGCGGCCGTCTTCTTCGCGGCGGCCGCGGTCTTCTTCACCGAGTCGGGCGTGCGCTTGGCGACGGCCTTGGCCACCTTGTCGGAGCCCGGGGCCTTCTTGGCGACAGCTGCGGTCTTCTTGGCCGCTGCCGTGGTCTTCTTGGCAGCAGCGGTGGTCTTCTTCGCGACGGCCGCGGTCTTCTTCGCCGCCGCTGGGGCCTTCTTGGCCGTCGCCGCGGTCTTCTTGGCAGCTGCTGGGGCCTTCTTGGCGGCGGATGCGGACTTCTTCGCGGCGGGGGCTGCCTTCTTCGCCACGGCGGCTGCCGACTTCTTCGCCGCCGGTGCGGCCTTCTTCGCAGCCGGCGCGGCCTTCTTCGCGGCGGGAGCGGCCTTCTTCGCGGCTGCGCTCGAGGTCTTCTTGGCGGCGGGGGCTGCCTTGCTCGCCGCAGCCTTGGCGGCCTTCTTGGCAGGTGCCGATTTCGCGGCGGCCGCAGTCGATCGACTGGTGACCTTCTTCGCAGCGCCGGTAGCGCGGCTGATCAGCGAACGGCGTGGGGTTGAAGCCATGGTGGGTGAGCCCCCATCTGGTGGGTGTGCAACTGTCGTTGCCGGGATGCTGGCGCGAGGATACGAGCATCCCAGAGGCACTTCAAGCCCCTAGGGAGGCACGCCGGGGTCTGGGACGATCGGCGTGGCAGAATGGTTCCGCCGCAAGACAGTGATGGGGCCATCACCCCGGAGTCGTTGGAAGAAAGGTTTCGACGCATCAGCCGTCGGAACTGACTAGAACCAACCGCGGCGAGCCACGAGCGGGTCGGGTCAGCCTGGCCAAGGAGGGTGGTACCGCGGGAGCTTCGGCTCTCGTCCCTTCGGTTTGGACAGATTTGGTTTCGTGACGCCGACGCCGTCGGCTCCTCAACCTCCGAAGGAACCACCCGTGACGTACAACGCCGTGCCGCCCCAGGTCGACCTCCCCGCGCTCGAGCGCGAGGTCCTCGAGCTCTGGCGCGAGCAACGCACCTTCGAGCGATCCGTCGAGCAGAGTGCCGAGGGCACTCCCTGGACCTTCTACGAGGGCCCCCCGACCGCCAACGGCATGCCGGGCACTCACCACGTCGAGGCACGTGTGTTCAAGGACGTGTTCCCGCGCTTCCACACCATGCGTGGGCGCTACGTGGTCCGCAAGGCCGGCTGGGACTGCCACGGCCTGCCCGTCGAGCTCGCGGTGGAGAAGGAGCTCGGCTTCTCGGGCAAGCCCGACATCGAGGCCTACGGCATCGCGGCGTTCAACGAGAAGTGTCGCGAGTCCGTTCAGCGCTACACCGACGCCTTCGAGACCATGACCACCCGCATGGGCTACTGGACCGATCTGTCCGAGCCCTACCGGACCATGGACCCGAGCTACGTGGAGTCGGTCTGGTGGGCGCTCAAGCAGATCCACACCTCGGGTCGCCTGGTCGAGGACTATCGCGTGGCGCCGTACTGCCCTCGCTGCGGCACCGGGCTCTCCGACCACGAGCTGGCTCAGGGCTACGAGACGGTCACCGACCCGTCCGTGTACGTGAAGTTCCCGCTGACCTCCGGCCCGCTGGCGGGCCGAGCCTCGCTGCTGATCTGGACGACGACTCCGTGGACGCTCGTCTCGAACGCCCTGGTGGCCGCCAGCCCCGAGCTCACCTACGTGGCCATGACCGACGGCAACGAGACGCTCGTGGTGGCGGAGGTGCTTGCCGAGAAGGCACTCGGCGAGGGCTGG
>JBQCDC010000327.1:0-7962 GCA_051961575.1 Marmoricola sp. | reverse complement strand
TCGATGAACAGGATGCCGTCGAGGTGGTCGGTCTCGTGCTGGATCGCGCGCGCCAGCAGTTGCGAGCCCTCGATCACGACGGGGTCACCGTGCATGTTGAAGCCGTGGGCCACCACGCTCAGCGCCCGACGACAGTCGATCGTCAGTCCGGGCAGCGACAGGCAGCCCTCATCGCCGTCCTGGATCTCCTCGGACAGGGTCAGCGTCGGATTGATCAGGTGCCCGACGGTCTGGTCGACGTTCCAGGTGAAGACCCGCAGCCCCACGCCGATCTGCGGCGCCGCGAGTCCAGCGCCGGGCGCGTCCAGCATCGTTTCGGTGAGGTCACGGACCAGGTTGCGCAACTCCTGGTCGAAGTTGGTCACCTCTAGCGCGGGTGTGCGCAGGACGGGGTCACCGAACAACCTGATCGGGCGGACGGCCAACCCCGGGCTCCTTGTCAGTCGAAGGCGAGAACTCCGTCGTCAATCTTTCCATAGCGGAGGGTGGGGATATCGGTCGCGTAATTGTTCGGCATCTGCCACGGCTTGTGCTCACCGGCCATCGGGAGCTCATCGGCCTTGCGGGTGACGTACCCCGAGCTCAGCGGCATGAGAGGAACTCCGGGCATGCCGTCGGGCACCACCGGAACGACCCGCTTGGCTCGCTTCTTCTCCATCGTCTTGAGCAGCCGGATCGTGTACTCCGACACCAGGTCGGCCTTCAACGTCCAGGAGGCGTTGGTGTAGCCCACCACGAACACGAAGTTCGGCAGCCCGTCAATCATCGCGCCCTTGTACACGAAGTGTTCGGGCATCTTGTGGGCCGCGCCGTCGACACTGACCTCGAGGCCGCCCATCAACGACAGGTTGAGGCCGGTCGCGGTGACCACGACGTCGGCTTCGATCTCCGTGCCGTCCTTGAGCTTGATACCCGTCTTGGTGAAGGTGTCGATCTCACCCGTGACCACCGAGGCATCACCCTTGCGGATCGAGCGGAACAAGTCACCGTTCGGCACCACGCAGAGGCGCTGGTCCCAGGGGTTGTACTTCGGCTTGAAGTGCACGTCGACCGGGTAGTCCTCGGGCAGCTGTCGCGCGGTCAGTCGGCGGATGAGGGCCCGCACGGTGTTCGGGCGCCGGCGGCTCAGCTGGTAGAGCGCCGCCTGTAGGAGGACATTGCGCCAGCGTGCCTGCTCAGCGGCGACCTTGCCCGGCAGTACGCGGCGGAACAGCGAGCCGGTCGGATCGGTCGACGGGATCGACATGATGTAGGTGGGTGAGCGCTGCAGCATGGTCACGTGCTCGGCGTCGCCCGCCATGGACGGAACCAGCGTGATCGCGGTCGCTCCGGAGCCGATCACCACGACGCGCTTGCCTGTGTAGTCGAGATCCTCGGGCCAGAACTGCGGGTGGATCGTCTGGCCCTTGAACGCCTCGATGCCCGGGAAGACGGGGAGATAGCCCTCGTCGTAGGAGTAGTAGCCCGCGCAGGCCCAGACGAAGTCGGCCGTGATCACCCGCTCCTCGCCGCCGACGCGGCACCGAACGGACCAGAGGTTGGTCTCGGTCGAGAAGTCCGCGTCGAGCACGTGGTGGCCGTAGCGGATCTTGTCGAGGATGCCGTACTCCTCGGCGGTGTCACGCACGTACTGCTTGATGGAGGCGCCATCTGCGAGCACACGGTCGCTGGTCCACGGCCGGAAGCGGTATCCCAGCGTGTGCATGTCGGAGTCGCTGCGGACGCCTGGATAGCGGAAGAGGTCCCAGGTCCCGCCCAAGTCCTCACGACGCTCGAGGATCGCGTAGCTGCGGTCCGGAAGCTCACGCACGAGGTGGGCGGCAGCGCCGATGCCCGAAAGGCCGGCGCCGATGATGAGGACGTTGACGTGCTCAGGCTGCGAACTCATGCAGCGATGTTATTGAACTGACGTCAATAAGGCGAGAGGCGAGCGCTGTGGCGCTAGCCACACCTCACTCGATGTCGTGTGGGTCGATCTGCACGCGCACATGGGTCTTCTTGCGCGTGGAGCGTGCGCCCTGGATCTGGCGGAGGGCCGCCGTGAGCTGTTCGCGCTCCCCTCGTGGCGCACGCACGACCGCACGACTCACCTCATGGTCGACGTGCAGTGGACCCAGAACCTCCGCGTGCGACGGCAGCGTCAGCTCGTCGAGGAAGCCCTCGAGCACCTCGTCCGAGGCGGTGAGCGTTGCGATGACTGACGCGGGCGGGAGGTGCGCCGCTGCTCGCTCCTCGAGCTCTCGGCTCGCGAAGCCCGCCGGGTCCCAGCGCACCAGCGCTTGGAGGCTAGGAGCGTTCGTCTCGCCCACCGCGATCACCTGCCCACCCTCGGCAATCGGACGCACCAGCGCCGCCGCGTTCATCCACCGACGGAGCGCCTCCTCCTCGGCCCTCAGATCCTCGCGAGCGAGAACCGCTGCCGTGTCGAGCAGGATCACGGCTGCGTAGCCGTTGTCCGCGACAGGCTCAGCACCGGCAGTGGCCACGACGAGCGCTGGCTTGTCGGGCACGCGGTCGATCACAGACTCCCCCGCT
Source organism: Marmoricola sp. (assembly GCA_051961575.1). Lineage (GTDB taxonomy): Bacteria > Actinomycetota > Actinomycetes > Propionibacteriales > Nocardioidaceae > Marmoricola. The sequence continues at coordinate 5,427 of JBQCDC010000327.1, read as the reverse complement.
GACTGACGGACGACGACGCCCGGGAACGCTCGTCCAACCTCCTCCACGGTGCGGTCGGCGCCGATCATCGGAGCGCGAAGGCCGTGCCCGCCGCACGACGAGCAGGCCCAGTCGGCCACTTGCCGGCCGCACCAACCACACTCGGGCACGCCGCCACGTCTCGGGATGCGCAGCGGCCCATGGCAGTTCGCACACGCCGCCGGGGTCCGACAGGTCTCGCAGGCGAGCCGGACCGCATAGCCCCGACGGGCGACCTGCACGAGAACGGGACCGCGCTGGAGACCCTGCCGGATCGCTTCGAATGCATCCGGGGGAATGCGCGCACCTTGCGCTCTCTGAATGCGACCTAGGGCCGCGTCGCTCGCCCCGGCGATCTGCGGGGCGACGTGAGCGCGCAGCTCGTCGCGCGCAGGTGCCAGCGCACCCGCCCAGCCGGTGCGAAGCAGGTACTGGCTCTCCACGGTCTGCGCGAAGCCGCCGACGAGGACGGCACAACCGGATCGCTGCGCCCGGAGCAGCAGCACCTCGCGCGTGTTCGGGTACGGCGCGCGCGGCTCCTCGAAGAGATCGTCGCCATCATCGAAGATCGCTACCAGGCCGAGGTCCCTGACGGGAGCGAACGCCGCCGCGCGGGTCCCGATCACGATGTTGCAGACGCCTCGCGAGACGGAGAGGAAGGTTCGATAGCGACGCGTCGGCCCGACGTCGGCCGTGAGCACCGCATGGTGCCCCTCGCCCAACCGCGCCTGGAGAGCAGCATCCAACCGAGCGACATCGCGTCGGTCGGGTAGACACACCAGAGCTCCGCGTCCGCTGATCACGGTCGCCACCACAGCCTCGGCGAGTGCGATGCTCCAGTCTCGACCCGGCAGAGCGCTCCACACCGCTCGCGGAGACCCGCCGCCCGCGACCGACCGCACCCACGACTCCCCCGCCTCGTAGCTGAGCCAGGGCGTCGGATCGAGTGTCAGCTCGGGCCGGTCGACCCGCTCGGTCTCCTCGAGTTCGACCTTGGCTCGACGCGGTGGGATCGCCAGCCTGAGCACGTCGGAACGTGTGCCGACCCAGCGCGCGGCCACATCGGCGACCAGCTCGGCGACCTCCGGCGTGAGGACGGGCTCGGCACTCACCACGCGACGCAGCGGCCGCAGCGACCGGTCCTCGTCGCCGACCTCACCCCGGGCGAGAACGAAACCGTCGACGTCACGGCCCGCGAAGTTCACCTTCACCCGAGAGCCCGGGACGGCCGTATCCGCCATCGACGCGGGGACCAGATAGTCGAAGGGACGATCGAGGTGCGCGAGCGGAAGGTCGACGAGCACCTGAGCGACGGGGTCGACCTCGGCGATCGGCTGATCCGAGACCGGCTTGCGCTTGGAACGCGCAACGGCGGGGACCAGCGCTAACTGGTCCCCGCCGTCGTTTGAAGCCATGTCGCGAATGCTCTCAGACGCCACCGACTAGCGGTTTAGTGTCGGGTTTCGAGACGGCCTGCGGCCTCCTCAACCCCTCCTCCACCTCCGGAGGTCGAGGAACGCACGAAGTGCGTGTCACGAGGCCGGATCAGACTCCCGCGGCCTTCTTCAACTCGTCCACGCGGTTGGTCTGCTCCCAGGTGAACTCCGGCAATTCCCGACCGAAGTGACCGTAGGCCGAGGTCTTCGCGTAGATCGGGCGCAGCAGGTCGAGGTCGCGGATGATCGCGGCCGGACGCAGGTCGAACACCTCGATGACGGCCTTCTGGATGGCCTCGACCGGGACGGTCTCGGTGCCGAAGGTCTCGATGAAGACACCGACCGGCTGAGCCTTGCCGATCGCGTAGGCGACCTGAGCCTCGCAGCGGCGGGCGAGCCCGGCCGCGACGACGTTCTTGGCCACCCAGCGCATCGCGTACGCGGCCGAGCGGTCGACCTTCGACGGGTCCTTGCCCGAGAAGGCGCCACCACCGTGACGGGCCATGCCGCCGTAGGTGTCGACGATGATCTTGCGACCGGTCAGGCCGGCGTCACCCATGGGACCACCGATGACGAAGTTGCCGGTCGGGTTGACCAGCAGGCGGTAGCCGTCCGACGGGATGTCGAAGGTGGCCAGCACCGGGTCGATGACGTGCTTCTTGATGTCGGGCTGCAGCTGCGACTCGAGGTCGACGCCGTCCTCGTGCTGCGTCGAGAGCACGACGGTGTCGACGCGCACGGCGCGGTCCTCGTCGTCGTACTCGATGGTGACCTGGGTCTTGCCGTCAGGACGCAGGTAGGCCAGCGTGCCGTTCTTGCGGACCTCGGTCAGGCGCTCGGACAGCCGGTGAGCCATCGTGATCGGCAGCGGCATCAACACGTCGGTGTCGTCGCACGCGTAGCCGAACATGAGGCCCTGGTCGCCGGCGCCCTGCTTCTCGATCGCGTCGACCGAGCCGGTACGGCTCTCCAGAGCGGTGTCGACGCCCTGCGCGATGTCGGGCGACTGGGCGCCGATGGCGATCTGGACGCCACAGGTGCGGCCGTCGAAGAACATGGCGCCGTCGTTGTAGCCGATCTCGACGATCTTGTCGCGCACTAGCTGCGCGATCGGCGCGTAGGTGTTCGTCGTCACCTCTCCGGCGACGACGACGAGGCCGGTGGTCAGCAGCGTTTCAACGGCGACGCGGCTGTGCGGGTCGCCAGCCAGCAACGCGTCCAAGACGGTGTCACTGATGGCGTCGGCGATCTTGTCGGGGTGTCCCTCGGTAACAGATTCCGAGGTGAACAGACGTCCGGTCAACGCAACTCTCCTGATAGCTCAAGCCATGGCTTTTGACGTGGTGCTGCTCACCCTAACTACCGCGGTCCAAGGAGTGGGCAGCGGTCTCACATTGGCGTGTCCCATCTCAGCTGATGGCGCCCGCTACGGTGGCTGCATGCCCGCACCGCTGCCTCGAGCCACGCTCATGGCAGACCTCGTTCTAGAGGGTGGCGGCGTGAAGGGAGTGGCCCTGGTCGGCGCGATCAGCGGTCTGGTCGACGCTGGATATTCCTTCGGACGGATCGCCGGCACATCGGCGGGCGCCATCGTCGGGTCGGTCGTGGCGGCCATGTCCGCCTATGGCGAGCCGCTCACCGCGTTGCCCGAGGTGCTGGGCACGCTGGATCTTGCGGCAATGGCCGACCGTGGGCGGCCCGGCCAGCTGTTGAATCCGCTCACGCGGCTGCGATTCGGCCGCACGGCCGCGGACGCCCTCAACATCATGGTCGAGTCGGCCGCCTTCCGCGGCGATCGGCTCGAGCTCTGGCTGGAGGGCATCCTCCGGGATTTCCGAGTCTCGACCTTCGGCGATCTCCTGCTCGACGACCCCGATGCGAGCCCGAGTGACGGAGAGGACTTCCGCCTCATCGCGCTCGCGAGCGATCTCACGCGGAAGCGGCTGACCCGACTGCCCTGGGACTACGCCGTCTACGGCCTGCACCCCGAGGATCAGTCGGTCGCCCAGGCCGTTCGCGCCTCATCCGCCAGCCCGTTCCTCTTCCGACCCGTCGAGCTTCCGGGGCCACGTGGGACGGCGACCCTCGTCGACGGCGGACTCCTGTCCAACTACCCCATCGACGTGTTCGACCGCCACGACGGCAAGCCGAGCCGTTGGCCGACGATCGGGATCCGGCTCGACGCGCAGGCCGAGGTCACCGAGGCCGAGCACCTTCGACCGATCGAGGGCACCGTGGCTCTCGGCATCGCCGTGATCGAGACCGCGATCGAGGGGAACCAGGCCGAGCACCTACTGTCGCTGCGCAACCAGGCGCGCAGCATCCGGATCCCCTCGGATGGCATCGGCAGCTTCGACTTCCACCTGACCGACGAGGAGCGCGCGGTTCTGTTCGAGAACGGGTACCGAGCCGCTCAGGAATTCGTCGCTCAGCCGTTGAGTCGCGACGCGACCTGATCCCAGATGACAGCCGCGAGCGCACTCTTGGTGCCGTGGTCGACGGGAATCTCCGAGCCGTCCGCGCCCAGCACGATCGCCTCGTTCTCGGCGGCACCGAACACCTTGCCACCGCTCACGTCGTTCACGACCAGGAAGTCGCAACCCTTGCGGGCGAGCTTGGCGCGAGCGTGCTCGATGACGCTCGCATTCGCGTCGCCGGTCTCAGCGGCGAAGCCCACGATGACCTGGTCGGGGCGGGTCCGCGCTGCGACGACGCCCACCAGGATGTCCGGGTTCTCGATCAGCTCGATGACCGGCGCGGTGCCGTCGGCCGACTTCTTGATCTTGGCCTCATGCGGGTGCAGCGGGCGGAAGTCCGCGGGCGCGGCGGCCATCACGACCGCGTCAGCGTCGCGAGCGGCCGCGTCGACCTGCTCCTGCATCTCGATCGTGGTCTCCACGTGCACGACCTTGACCCCGGCCGGGTCGGGCAGCGCGGTGTTGGCCGCGATCAGCGTCACCTCGGCGCCACGGGCCGCAGCCGTGCGTGCGAGCGCGTAGCCCTGCAGCCCGCTCGAGCGGTTCCCGAGGAAGCGCACCGGGTCCAGGAACTCGCGCGTGCCGCCGGCGGAGACCACCACCCGACGGCCAGCCAGGTCCTGACTGCCCGCACGGTCCATCACATCGAGCGCGAAGGCGAAGATCTCGACGGGGTCCGGCAGACGGCCCTTACCGGTGTCGACGCCGGTGAGGCGTCCCTCGGCGGGCTCGATGACGATGGCGCCGCGCGAACGAAGCGTGGCCACGTTCGCCTGGGTCGCGGCGTGCTCCCACATCTCGGTGTGCATGGCGGGCGCGAACACCACCGGGCACCGGGCGGTGAGCAGCGTGTTCGTCAGCAGGTCATCGGCGAGACCATGGGCGGCCTTGGCGAGGATGTCGGCCGTCGCCGGCGCGACGATCACCAGATCGGCGCTCTGCCCGATCCGAACGTGGGGCACCTCGTGGACGTTGTCCCACACCTCGGTGGCCACGGGGCGACCCGACAGCGCCGCCCAAGTGGGCGCGCTCACGAACTCGAGTGCAGCCGCGGTGGGCACGACGGTGACGTCGAAGTCCGCGCCCGCGCTCGACTCCTTGAATCGGCGCAGCAGTTCACAGGCCTTGTACGCAGCAATCCCGCCGGACACACCGAGAACGATGTGGCGACGGGACTGCTCGGAAGCCATGGGCGACCTACGCGAGCGGGTCGGCGAAGGGGTCCGCGGGAGCGGCCGGCGCCTCAGCGTGACCGGCGACGGCGGTGACGCCGTCGATCGAGGAGACGGCCTCGGTCGGGTCGACCTCGGCACAGGTCAGCAGGTCCTCGTTGATCTCGCGCAGGGCGATCGAGAGCGGCTTCTCCTGGACGTGGGTCTCCACGAGCGGGCCGACGTACTCGAGCAGGCCCTCACCGAGCTGCGAGTAGTAGGCGTTGATCTGCCGCGCGCGCTTGGCTCCGTAGAGCACCAGACGGTACTTGGAGTCAGTCTTGG
>JBQCDC010000326.1:0-3692 GCA_051961575.1 Marmoricola sp. | reverse complement strand
GGCGACTTTCGCTGAGGCCGTGACCGTGGACGAGCCGAAGGCATTGACCGTGGACGAGTCGCAGGCCGTGACCGTGGACGAGTGGTAGGCATTGACCGTGGACGAGTCGAAGGCCCTGACCGTGGACGAGCCGTAGGCCTTGACCGTGGACGAGTGGTAGGCCCTGACCGTGGACGAGCCGTAGGCATTGACCGTGGACGAGCCGGACTTGACCACGTTCAGACACACGCCAGCCCTGGACCGAATCTCGATCCACAAGTCGCCCGCAGCGAGAGCCTTGTCGAGTTCGGCCTGATTTTTCACCACAGCCATAGCGATCAGATCTCCATTCCGCGGTCGCGGCGACGCTTGGCCCTGATTCGCCCGCAGGCGCGGCAATGGCGACGGCCAGACCACACGTGCGTGTTATCGGGCGAATAGGGGTGCCCGCTTGGGCAATGGGTCTTTGCTACGTTCGCGGCATTGAGCGTCTCGCCGCGAAGAAGGTTCTCTCCACACGTGACCGGCTCCAGATGCTCGGGATTTACGCACGCCCGGTTGCGACAGAGATGGTCAAGATGCAATCCGGCAGGGATCGGCCCCACTAAGAGTTCGTAGGCGTAGCGATGCACTTGCATCAGTGGCATGCCTGCATGCGGACGAAACCGCCCGTAGCCAGAGCGATCTTTGGCGCCCGCGCCGATCCACCGCCAGCACCCCGACTCGGTCTCGCGCGCGTCGACGCGCAACCAGAAGCGCTCTTCAGAGGTCAGCTTGGAGGCGTGCCTTCCGCGAGGAATCCCCTGGGTGGTGACGACGGTCATGCCGCACCCCCGAACGCCACCAGCTCGATCCCGAACAGCATCCCGAGCGCGGTGTACGCCGCGGCGAGGTTCTGCCGGTCGATCCGCGAGGCCAGCTCCGGCAGTGACACCGACCCGCACGCGCCGCCGATCTCCTTCGCCAGCTCCCATAGCACGGCCTCACCGGTCGAAGCGAAGGGCGGGGCCGGCACGTACAGCTCACCGGACGGGTGGCGCTGCGTGGTGATGTTGTAGCTCAGCGCCGAGTTGGCGATCAGGAACTCGACCGCATCGGCGGCACGTCCCGGGGCTACGGTGAAAGGCTGGTCGAACATGGGATACTCCGCTTGTCTGTTGGCCCCGTCTCCCGCTGTCCGTGGTTGAGGCGGGGCCTTCGGTTTGCTGATGTCTGGTGGGCGGGACCGACCTCGCAGGCGATCGGCCCCGCCGTGGGCCTCTTGCGGCTTCCCCTCCGCTCAGCCCGTCTTCAGTTGTCGGCCCGGGGGCCGTTCCGCCGTGGCGGGCGGTCTGAACCCGAGCACCGACCGCCTGGGTGAGGGGGACGCAGGTCGGTGCTCGGGTGGTCTGTTAGGGCGAGATCACGCCGCGTCCGTCTTCCACCAGGACTGGAGCTTCGAGCCGCCCTTGCCGGAGTTCAGAACCTCCACGGCAGCGGCGGCGACGCACTGGTTGAACGGCTGCCCCACGCGCTCGCGGATCACGGCGGCCTTTCCGAGGAGCCCCGTCACGCCGCCGCGCATGTTGTGGAGCTTCGCGACCAGCAGCTCGTCCTTGAGCTCGCCGTTGTAGCGACCGCACAGCAGGCCGATGCCGTCGATGACAGCGGCCTCGAGGCCGGCCGAGCCAAACGCCGCGTCGATGATCCGCAGGGTGCGGCTCAGGGTGTGCGCGCCGCTGCGGTCATAGACCCTGCGCAGGGTGCCGACGGCACCGATGCCGCCCTCGACCTTCTGGTGAGTGACCGAAAGACCGCAGGCGCGGACAATCCGATCAATGTCCGTCTCCACGGCGCGCCCGGCTTCCACGCCGACGCGGTACTTGTCCATCGCGCCGACGGTCAGGTTGTCGTTGAGCTGGAGGAACTTCTCGGCCTCCTCTTCCTCGCTGAGGCCGGCGTAGGTCCAGCACTGGATCTGGTGGTCGTCGCCGTAGACCTCGCGCGCTGCGGCGGCGCGGTGCTGGCCGTCGATGATGAAGAAACGGCCCGCGCGCTCGTTGACGACCGGCGTCCCGAGCTGCTCGTGATCGAAGTGTGCGACGAGGTGATCGACGCGGTACTGCTTGAGTTCGCGCTGGGCGTTGTCGCTGACCGCGAGACGCGACAGGGGAATCCAGCGAAGTCGGGCGATGCGCTCGATCTTCGGGCCGGGCTTCGGGGTACCGTGGTTGTCAGACATGGGTCTTCTCCTTGATCTGCTGCTTGAACCGATTGAGAGCGGCGATTGAGTTGGTCAGGGAGGAGACCCATTCGTCTGCCTCCGTGAAGTCGACCTCGGCCAGGTCGACCTGGTTCTTGAGGAACTCGACGGAGTCCTCAAGGCCAGCGATCGTGGATGCGACGGCATCGGTCCAGTCGATGCGTCGCGAGCGGCCGACGATCTTGTCGGCGGGGATCTCGATGTCGAAGTCGCGGGCGATCTTGCGGATCGACTCCTCGGTGACGCCGACCTTCGAGGGCATCTGACGCGACGTGTAGCCCTGCTCGGCGAGCTGCGCGATCAACTCGGCGCGCATGTCGCGGGTGATGACGCCAGCCCTTTGCTGTCGCACCTTGCGGACCACGTTGGTGCGAGAGAGATTGCCCTCGGCCTTGGCGGCGTCGATGGCGGCGTCGAACTCCTCGGGCTCAGCGCGATCCGCCATCTCGTAGACCTGCTGGCGTTCGGTGGTGTGAGCGAACGCCTCCGGCACCTTGGTTGAATCTTGACCAGGATGGGCGGGCCGATAGAGCGTTTGCCCTGGAGCCAGGATGCGACCCTCGGCTTGTCCACGACGGATCGCCTTCCCGAGGGCATATTCCGCACGTCGCACCATCTCTTGGGCGTCGAGCTGGATCTCCCTGGACAGGTTGAGCTGCTTGGTCGCCTCGGCCGCCGTCGCAAGCTGAGCCTTGACGGCCGCGACCTCGCCGGGCTCGCCGCGGTGCACGGCCTCGGCCAGCCATTCCTGCGCGCGCTCCAGGAGCGTGAGGACGCTGGCCTCGTTCTTGGGGTCGATCGGCACGAGAGTCATCAGCAGTCCACCAAGCTCTCGAGGTAGCGCTCGAGCTCGCGGGCGAGGATCAGGCGCTTCCCAGTCGGGTTGCCGTCCTCGTCCTCGCTGCTGCTCTTGGCGCGAAGCTGGCCGGCGCGGATCGCGCGGTCGAGGGCAGACACGGAGAGGCCGGATGCCTCGGCCGCGGCCTTGATCGAGTAGGCAAGGGGAGACATGTCAGCCAGCCTTCTGCATGGGGGAGACAGAACGACTACGCGACGTAGACGACCGCTCCACGAAAAGGAGCTCGCGGGGGACGTCAAGCGCCTCCGCGATGCGCGATGCGAGGTCTTCAGTGCACGAGGTCTTATGGCCGCTTACCAAGTGCCCGATCATCGACTTGGAGCAGGCCGAGTACCGGGCCAGTCGGGACATCGAAAACCTACGGCGCTCCATCGTCGCCCGGAGGAGATCAGGCGATGTGAGTTCCATCCACGTGCTCCTCGACTTGCGCTTCATTGGGACCTCCATCATCGGAAAGTAGACGGGCTGGTGTCAACGCCCTGCGGAAAGATTGTCTACGCGAGGTAGACGCTTGTCAAGGAAACCACAGGCTTGTAGTACCGCTGGTCAGGCGTTTCGTGGCATGCTCGGACCCTCCGCGAGGTAGACGAAATCTCTACGGCGCGCGGCGTG
>JBQCDC010000325.1:0-10456 GCA_051961575.1 Marmoricola sp. | reverse complement strand
GGGTGGAAGAACGGTGCGGTCCCGGAGGCCTCGTAGGCGTCCTTGATCTCCTTGTCGCTCATCGGCAGGAAGAGACGGTCGCGGAACTTCAGCAGGTCGTCGAGCTTGAGCTTCTTCATCTGGTGGGTGGCGTTCTTGCCCTGGAGGGCGTCGATCGTCCAGCCCTTGATGGTGTGCGCCAGGATCACGGTCGGCTGTCCGACGTGCTTGGTCGCCGAGTGGAATGCCGCATAGACCTTGCGATAGTCGTGGCCACCGCGCGGCAGCTTCTCGATCTGCCGGTCGGTCATGTGCTCGACCATGGCGCGCAGACGCGGGTCGGGCCCGAAGAAGTGCTCGCGGTTGTAGGCGCCGTCCTCGACCGAGAAGGTCTGGAAGGCGCCGTCCGGCGTGGTGTTCATCTTGTTGACGAGCACGCCGTCGACGTCGCGGGCGAGAAGCTCGTCCCACTCGCGACCCCAGATCACCTTGATGACGTTCCAGCCCGCGCCGCGGAAGTTGGACTCGAGCTCCTGGATGATCTTGCCGTTGCCGTTCACCGGGCCGTCGAGCTGCTGCAGGTTGCAGTTGACCACCCAGACGAGGTTGTCGAGCTCCTCGCGAGCGGCCACGCGGATCGCACCCAGCGACTCGGGCTCACCCATCTCGCCATCTCCAAGGAACGCCCACACCCGCTGGTCGCGGGTGTCGCGGATGCCGCGGTTGGTCAGGTAGCGGTTGAAGCGCGCTTGGTAGATCGAGTTGATCGCGGTGAGGCCCATCGACACCGTGGGGAACTCCCAGAAGTCGGGCATCAGGCGCGGGTGCGGGTAGGAGGACAGGCCGGCGTGCTGGCCGTGCTGCACCTCCTGCCGGAAGTAGTAGAGCTGCTGCTCGGTCAGGCGACCCTCGAGGAAGGCGCGCGCGTAGATGCCAGGGGAGGCGTGGCCCTGGATGAAGATCTGGTCGCCCCCACCGGCGCCGATCTCGGGAGCGGCGTCCTTGCCGCGGCAGAAGTGGTTGAAGCCAACCTCATAGAGGCTCACGCTCGACTGGTACGTGGCGATGTGTCCGCCGACCTCGAGGCCTTTGCGGTTCGCGTCGGAGACCATCACGGCCGCGTTCCACCGGATGAACGCGCGAATGCGACGCTCGGTGTCCTCGTCGCCGGGGAACCAGGGCTCACGCTCCGGGGGGATGGAGTTGATGTAGTCGGTGCTGCGCAGGGCCGGAACCCCGACAGCCTGCTGGCGCGCCCGCTCGAGAAGTCGCAGCATCACGTAGCGCGCGCGCTCGCGCCCGCGCTCATCAACGAGGGCGTCGAACGAGCTCAGCCAGTCGTTCGTCTCGTCGGGGTCGATGTCGGGGAGCTGGGTCGGCAGTCCCTCGTGGATGACGGTGGGTCGCTCAGGAGTGGGTGTGCTCACCTTCGCATCGTTGCACGTCGGAGAGGCCCAGAAAATCTACTGCCCAGTAGGTCTGAGGCTTGCGCTCGTCACCTAACTTCGGTGAACTTGCTCCCACGATGTGGCGCCAGCGCCGCATATTCATCGATGGAATGGGAGACAGCGTTGAACGCCACCTCAGGCGGCGCGGGGGTCACGGTTGGTGAGCGGATGGGCCTCCGGACCGGAATGACGGTTCAGGAGTTCGGCTGGGACGACGACGTCGACGACGATCTGCGAATCCAGTTTGAAGATGCCGTCGATGCGGACCTGGTTGACGGTGACTACGGGGACGTCGTCGATGCGGTCGTGTTGTGGTGGCGAGCCGAGGACGGCGACCTTGTCGACGCGCTCGTCGATGCCCTGACCGACCTGGTGCGCGGTGGCGCGATCTGGCTCATGGTGCCCAAGGTGGGGCGGCCTGGCGCCGTCGAGGCAGCCGAGATCACGGAGGCAGCCCCGATCGCCGGTCTTGCGGTGACCACGAGCTTCACCGCCAGCCAAGGTTGGACGGCCACGCGACTCATCGCACCGAAGGGACGCTGACCGCGATGCAGGACCTCGCCCAGCGCGTTGCGCGCTCGGTCGTCAACGAGAGCCGTCGCCAGGCGATCATGGTGCGCACGATGGCCGGCGCCGGCGTGATCAAGCCGTATGGCCCGGTGACGCTGGCTCGCATCGGATGGGCGCTCAAGGAGTGGGGGCTGGGGTTCGCCGGCGGAATCGCGGCACTCGCCATTCGCTGCCCCGAGGCCATCGGCGTCATCGATGAGTTGGGCTCGCTCACCTGGGGTGAGGTCGACGCACGATCCACCCGGCTCGCGCACGCGCTGCGCAACCTCGGCGTCGACGAGGGCGACAGCGTCGCTGTCCTGTGCCGCAATCACCGCTACTTCCTCGAGGTCTCCACGGCGGTCTCGCGTCTGGGCGCCGACATCCTCTACCTGAACACGTCCTTCGCGGCGCCGCAGCTCGGCGAGGTCTGCGAGCGTGAGAAGCCGACCGCGATCGTCTATGACGAGGAGTTCGAGGACCTGATCGACCGCGCCGGAATCGACGTGCAGCGGATCATCGCCTGGACCGAGTCGCCCACCGGCATGACCGAGCGCGCGAACGTCGAGGAGCTGATCTTCCGCGGATCGAACGACCGGCTCAAGGCGCCCGCGCGCCTGGCTCGTCCGGTGATCCTCACCTCGGGAACGACCGGCACGCCCAAGGGAGCGCCGCGCTCCGAGGCCGGCCTGGACGCCGCCGTCGCGCTGCTCTCGGGACTCGCTTTCAAGACCGGCGGCACCACGCACATCGCCGCGCCCGTGTTCCACACCTGGGGATGGGCGCACCTGAACCTCGCCATGCTGCTGGGGAGCACCGTCGTGCTGCGTCGCAAGTTCGATCCCGAGGAGTGTCTGCGGGTCGTCGAGGAGTACCGATGCGACGGCCTCGGGGTGATCCCGGTGATGCTGCAGCGCATGCTCCAGCTCGCGCCGGAGCAGCGAGCGGGCAACTACTCGTCGCTGAGCGTCGTGGCGTCGTCAGGCTCCGCACTTCCGGGTGACCTCGCCACCGAGTGGATGGACACCTTCGGCGACAACCTCTACAACACCTACGGCTCGACCGAGGTCGCGTGGGCGACGATTGCGAGCCCGGCCGACATGCGCTCTGCACCGGGCACGGCGGGCAGCCCGCCTCCGAACACGATTGTGCGGATCGTCGACGATGCCGGCAACCCGTTGCCGACCGGTGCCTCGGGCCGGATCTTCGTAGGCAACGCGATGCTCTTCGAGGGCTACACCGGTGGCGGTGGCAAGGAGGTCATCGACGGTCTCATGTCGACGGGTGACGTCGGGCGACTCGACGAGGCCGGGCGGCTGTTCGTCGAGGGTCGCGACGACGAGATGATCGTCTCCGGTGGCGAGAACGTCTTCCCCAAGGAGATCGAGGACTGTCTGGTGCGCCACGACGGCGTGGTCGAGGCGGCTGCGATCGGAGTGGACGACGACGAGTTCGGCAAGCGGCTGCGGGCCTTCGTCGTGATCGATGACGACATCGACCTGAACGCCGACGCCCTCAAGGCGTGGGTGCGCGAGAACCTGGCGCGCTACAAGGTTCCGCGCGAGATCGTCTTCATCCCGGAGCTGCCTCGCAATGCGACGGGCAAGGTGCTCAAGCGCGAGCTGGTCACCTGGCCAGTCGACTGACCTGGTCCTCTCGATAGGGTCGGGGGCTATGGGCCTGCCGATCGGATCCGAAGCTCCGGACTTCACCTTGGTGGACCAGCACGGTTCGCCGTTCCGGCTCTCCGATCTGCGGGGCAAGAAGTCGGTGTTGCTGGTCTTCTACCCGGCCGCGTTCAGCGGGGTGTGCACCGGTGAGCTCACCGGGTTCCGCGACAAGCTCGGCGACTTCGAGACCGACACCACCACGCTGGCCGCGATCTCCTGCGACCCGGTCTACAGCATCCGGGTGCTCGACGATCGGGACGCGCTCTTCTTCCCGCTGCTGTCCGACTTCTGGCCGCACGGCGAGGTCGCGTCTGCCTACGACGTGTTCGACGCGACGAAGGGAACGGCGACGCGATCGTCCTATGTCGTCAGCCGCGACGGCCAGATCACGTTCGCTCTGCACAACGAGCCGGGGGAGGCGCGGGATCTCGCGATCCAGGCGGCCGCCCTGCGCGACGCCTAAGGACCCTCGTAGGCGCGGGTGACCGTGGCGACCCGCACCTGGTACTCGCGGTACCAAGCCGTCTTGCCGCGAGCCTGTGCGATCGTGTGCTCGGAGACCTGCTTCCAGGCAGCGGCCGACTGCTCGTCGACCCAGTAGGACACCGTGATCCCGAGGTCCTCACGTGCCGATTCGACGCCGAGGAAGCCCGGTTGTTGGGCGGCCAACTCGTTCATCCGCTCGGACATGACGGCGTAGCCGTTGTCGCCCTCGGTGCGTAGCGATGTGAAGATGACTGCGACGTAGGGCGGCTCGGGAGTGGTCGCGAGGGGCACGCTTGAAAGGGTAAGGCCGTGGGCGAGGTCGACACGATCGTGGTCGGGGCTGGAGTGTCGGGTCTGACGGCTGCGCGGTTGCTGGCTTCGGTCGGCCAGCGTGTGGTGGTGCTCGAGGCTCGCGATCGGGTCGGCGGACGTACGCACACCTCACGCGTCGGTGTTCCCACCGATCTGGGTGCCTCCTGGGTCCATGGGATCGACGACAATCCACTGTTCGCGGCGGCTCAGGCATTCGGGATGCCGATGGTGGAGTTCAGCGTCGGCAGCTACCAACCGGACAGTCGCCCGATCGCCTACTACGGGCCGGATGGCCGCCGTCTCTCCGAGGCAGAGGCCAGTGCCTTCGCCGCGGATGTTCACGAATTCGATGAGCGGCTGGAGTCGACGATCGCCGCGTCCGTCTTGGGCACCTCCTACGAGGACGTCGTCGAGGAGACGCTGGGCGCTTTGGGCTGGGCCGCCGACAGAACCGAACGAGTGCGGGAGTTCCTGGGGCATCGCACCGAGGAGCAGTACGGGGTCTGGATCGGCTTGCTGGACGCGCACGGTCTGGATGACGACCAGGTAGAGGGGGACGAGGTCGTGTTCCCCGAGGGGTACGACCAACTCGCGACGCGGCTGGCTGAGGGGCTGGACGTGCGGTTGGGCCACGTGGTGACTGGCGTTCGCTGGGATGCGGACGGTGTCGTCGTTCGCTGCGATGGTCAGGAGCTCGCCGCCGCGCGCGCGATCCTGACGGTTCCGATCGGTGTGCTGAAGTCCGGCGATTTCGCGATCGAGCCGCCGCTGCCGGAGCCGGTCGCAGGCGCCGTCGCGCGGCTGGAGATGAACAACTTCGAGAAGGTCTTCCTGAGCTTCCCGGAGAAGTTCTGGGACGAGGAGGTCTACGCGATCCGGCGTCAGGGCGACGCGGCGCAATGGTGGCACTCCTGGTACGACCTGACGAACCTGCACGGAGTACCGACGCTGTTGACCTTCGCCGCCGGACCTTGTGCACAAGAGGTCCGCACGTGGAGCGACGAGGCCATCGCCGACTCGGTGCTCGCCTCCCTCCGCGAGATCTATGGCGACCGAGTCGCCGCGCCGTCGACCGTGCACGTCACGCGCTGGCAGGACGATCCGTTCGCGCGGGGCTCGTATGCATACATGACTGTGGGCGCGACGCCCGAGGACCACGACGTGCTCGCGACACCGATCGGCGGGGTGCTGCACCTGGCGGGTGAAGCAACCTGGACCGAGGACCCGGCGACGGTTACCGCCGCCTTCCGCTCGGGACACCGCGCTGCCGAGAACGTGCTCGGCAGGCGGCTCCCGATCGATGTGCTGTGGGCGCCGTCAGCCGGCGGGGGAGAAATCTAGGAACGTTGCGGTGTGGTCACCGGACGAGTCCGAGGTCGCGCCATACCAGTTCTCAGTCCCGGTGTACACCGACGCCAGACAGGCGGCACCGCCGACCAGCGACGTTCCGGTGATCGTCAGCGTGACCGAGGCGCCGTGCGCGAGCGACGCCGTCTGGTAGGTGCCGTTGAGAACCGATGTCGTGACGTCTGTGCCACTCAGCGCGGTGCCTTGCTTGATCTTGATCGGGAAGTACGGGCTGCACGCTCCCGACGGGATGATGCTGTAGGCGATCCTGCTCGGGGCCAGGCCGTCGTTCATGAGCTTGACGGTGAAGGAGTAGGTCTTGTCGACGGCGACGCTCGGCGCGGTCACCACGCCGGTGGAGGCGGCATTGCCTGACGTGGGCGGCGTGCCCGCTGAGCTCGCGAACTGGTCGGCTCCGCCGGTGCCCTTGCCTCGAGTGATGTTGACATTGGCGAAGGCCGCCGGGCCCAGGTGGTTGCCCGCGGTGTCGGACAAGATCAGCCTGTAGTAGAAGAGGTCGCCCGGCGTTGCACCGTTCTTGTTCGGCGTGATCTTCAGTGTGTAGAGCGCGACGGCCCCCTGACCAAGGGGCACGGTGTAGTAGCCGTTGGGTCCGTCAGCGGTGGGTGTCACCGCGACGTTTCCGGCCGTGAGCGAGACGGCTGAGGAACAGGCTGCGGCGCAGGCATGGCCTACCGCGGCCAGCCGGATGTTGAACTGAGAGTTCGGGCTGCCGGTATTGCGAACCTCGAAGGCGAAGGAGGCCGCGACCCCTGGTGCGACCGAGAGCGAGGCCTCAGCGCCAGGCGAGCCGTAGACGGTGCCCGGTCCTTTGAGCAGCAGTTCACCATGCTCTCCACCAGCCGCCGTGGCGGTCGAGGCGAACGCGGCGACGGACGTCCCGACAAGAACGACCGCGACCAACAAGCGAAATACCAAATTCAGGCGTGCGCGCATGGCGCCTCCCCGTGGGTGCGAATGGGTGCGCCTTTTCCCCCGCGCACAAGCGACTCTAGGCCTGCTTCGAAGCGGGAGTCCATGGTTGGAATCGGTGGGTGTTGAGGGGATCGAACCCCCGACATCTTCCTTGTAAGGGAAGCGCTCTACCGCTGAGCTAAACACCCGGGAGGCCGCATCGGGCCCGGGCAAGGCTACGACACCGACGCCGCTCGGCGCACGCTAGGTTTGACGTCGTTCGTGATCCAGGTCACTGAAGGGTTCCCGCCATGCTCGTTCCGTTCTCGGTTTCGGACTTCATCAACCGTGCCACCACCGTCTACGGCGAGAGGGTCGGCGTCGTCGACGAGCCTCAGCAGCCAGCGCCGAGTTGGGGCGACGTGACCTACGCCGAGCTGGGCAATCGCGCCAAGGCGATCGCCGCTCACCTGGACACGCTGGGCATTCAGCCCGGCGACCGCGTCGCGATGGTCTCGCACAACAGCGCGCGTCTGCTTGCCGCCTTCTTCGGAGTGAGCGGCTACGGACGAGTGCTGGTGCCGGTGAACTTCCGCCTCTCGGTCGAGGAGGTCACCTACATCGTGCAGCACTGTGGTGCTCGCGTCCTCTACATCGATCCTGAGCTGGAGGACGCGCTCAAGGACGTCGAGTGCGAGTACAAGTTCGTGATCGGTGACGACACGAACCTGCTGGCAGGCGGAGTGGAGCCACGCCACTGGGAGCGTGACGAGAACGCCACCGCGACGATCAACTACACGTCCGGCACGACCGCTCGGCCCAAGGGTGTGCAGATCACGCATCGCAACATCTGGGTGAATGCGCTGACGTTCGCCCTCCACGCTGGGCTCTCGGATCGCGACGTCTACCTGCACACGCTGCCCATGTTCCACGCCAACGGTTGGGGCATGCCGTTCGCGACCGCCGGCCTCGGCATCCCGCAGATCGTGCTGCGCAAGGTCGACGGTGCCGAGATCCTTCGACGGATCGAGCGTCACGGGGTCACGTTCATGTGTGCGGCGCCTGCGGTCGTTGCCTCCGTACTCGAGGCCGCCGCGACCTGGGAGGGACCGATTCCGGGACGCGACAAGGTGAGGATCATCTGCGCAGGCGCGCCACCGCCGACCAAGACCATCCTCCGCGTGCAGGAGGAGCTCGGGTGGGAGTTCATCCAGATCTACGGCCTCACCGAGACCTCGCCACTGCTGACGATCAACCGAGGGCGCCAGGAGTGGGACGACCTGCCGGGGGAGGAGCGCGCTGGAAAGCTCGTCCGGGCTGGCGCCCCGGCACTCGGTGTGACCCTCGACGTCGATGAGTACGGCGAGGTGCTGGCGCGGTCGAACGTGATCCTCGAGGGCTACTGGGAGCAGCCGGAGGAATCGGCCAAGGCCCTGGCTGGCGGATGGTTCCACACCGGTGACGGCGGCAACCTCGGAAACGACGGCTACCTGACGATCTCCGACCGCAAGAAGGACGTCATCATCACCGGCGGCGAGAACGTGTCGTCGATCGAGGTCGAGGACGTGATCTTCTCCCACCCCGACGTCAGTGAGGTCGCCGTCATCGGCGTGCCGAGCGAGAAGTGGGGCGAGACCATCAAGGCGCTGGTGGTGAAGGTCGAAGGCTCGGCGCTCACCGAGGACGAGCTGATCGCCTACTGCAAGACGAAGGTGGCGGGCTCCAAGGCGCCGACGTCGGTGGAGTTCCGCGAGGAGTTGGCGCGGACCGCGACCGGGAAGCTGCAGAAGTTCAAGCTCCGAGCCCCGTACTGGGAGGGTCGCGAGCGTCAGGTGAACTGACCGCTCGCGGGGCATAGGGTTTCGGCCATGACGACGCTGGCTGAGGTGCTCGCCCTTGTTGAGGATTGGTACCCGCCGCACACCGCGGACGATTGGGATCGGGTCGGGCTGATCTGCGGGGATCCGAGCGAGTCGGTGGAGCGGATCCTCCTGGCGGTGGACCCGGTGCAGGCCGTGGCTGCGGAGGCCGTCGCGGATCGGGCCGATCTGTTGATCGTGCACCACCCGCTCTACCTGCGAGGCACGTCGTCCGTGGCGGCCACCGACCCCAAGGGCCGGGTGATTCACCAGCTCCTGCAGTCGGGATGCGCTCTGTATGCGGCCCACACCAACGCGGACGCACCTCGCTCGGGCGTCTCGGAGTCGCTCGCTCTGGCTCTCGGTCTCCAGAACCCCGCGCCGCTCGAGGCGGACCCGACCGATCCCGATCGCGGTTCGGGCCGCATCGGAAAACTTCCGCAACCGATGTCGCTGCGGGCCTTCGCCGAGCGTGTCCGCGATGCGCTTCCCGAGACCGCGCATGGCATCCGCGTCGCAGGGGAAACCGACCGCACCGTCGAAACCGTCGCCCTCTGCGGCGGAGCGGGCGACTTCCTGCTGGACCGAGCTCGCGAAGCCGGCGCCGACGTGTACCTGACCTCCGACCTGCGTCACCATCCAGCCTCGGAGTTCCGTGAGCACGACGGCCCGGCGCTCATCGACGTGGCGCACTGGGCCGCCGAATGGACCTGGCTGCCGGTCCTGGCTGATCGGTTGCGTGCGGCGTTGGCCGCCAAGGGCGCTAACGTGGAGGTTCGCGTCAGCGAGATCGTCAGCGATCCGTGGACGTTCCGATTGTGACAACACCATCCCTGGGAGCTCGCTGGTGAAGGCCGACCCGTTCGTCCAACTGAAGTTGCTCGATGTGCAGGCGCTCGACAGCCAGCTCGACGGCCTCCGGGCCCAGATCACGTCACTGCCCGAAACTGAGGAGCTCGCCCGTCTGGGAGCGCGCAAGGGCGAGCTGGCCGTGCAGGTCCGCAACCTGGGTGTGGACGTCGACGACCTGACCGCCGAGCAGAAGAAGGCCGATCGCGACGTCGAGTCCGTGCGCACCCGCCGCGAGCGAGACCAGGGCCTCATCGACTCCGGAGGCGTCAGCAACCCTAAGGACCTCGAGCGCATGCTCCACGAGCTCGAGAGTCTGACCCGTCGCATCAGCGATCTCGAGGACGTCGAGATCGAGGTCATGGAGCGTCTCGAGGCGGCCCAGGCCGCGCGGTCCGAGGCGGAAGCCGAGGCCGAGAAGGTAGAGGCGGAGTACACCGAGCTCGAAGCCAAGCGCGACCAGCGTGCCGCCGAGATCAAGGCTCAGGGTGCGGAGCTCACCCGCGAGCGCGCCCAGATCGCGGAGGGCATGCCCGCCGACCTGATGGACCTGTACGCGAAGCTGCGTGCGCAGAAGGGCGGCGTCGGTGCTGCCGCGCTGCGCCAACGTCAGTGCGGCGGTTGCCGGTTGACTCTCGATGCGTCGATCCTCGCTTCGATTCGCGCGGCAGCGACGGATGAGGTCCTGCGTTGCGAGGAGTGCGGCCGGATCCTGGTCCGCACCGGGGAGTCCGGCCTCTAAACCTCGGCGACGATCACGTCGAGCGGGGTGCCGGCCTTCGTCGGAGTCCCGATCTCGACGTGCCAACCGAGTCCTGCCAGGTGCTCGGCCAGATCCGCAGGTGACTCCGGGGTCGCGGCATCCTGCACGAGCGACCGCACCAGTCGCCCCTTGGTGGCCTTGTTGAAGTGGCTGACGATCTTGCGCTGCCCGTTGACCTCGTGGAGCACTCGAACCGTCGCCGTCCGGGGACCTAAGTCAGGCGTCGGTCGCCAGAAGGCCGCATAGGTCGAGGAGCGCAGATCGACGAGAAGTCCCTTG
>JBQCDC010000324.1:0-2167 GCA_051961575.1 Marmoricola sp. | reverse complement strand
GTTGCCGACCAGAACGCGAACGCCTGGGCAGCGACCCTGCGCGGCGTCGACGCGCCAGAGCGCGTGCGCCTTCTCGGAGGGGACCGGCTCGCCTTCGCGGAGGCCTCCGGCGGTCGTGCGGACATCGCCCTCTACGCGCAGCCCGTCGTCGAGGCCGGGCAGGTCGAGATGCTCACCTTCCTGCGCGAGCAGGCCATTGCGGTGACCGCGCACCGCTTCGGTTCGCCCGCCCGCATCGCCGAAGGATTATTCGACTAGATCGGAAACTGCAGAAGACCCCCGGGCATCCCGCCCGGGGGTCTTCTGGTCGGGGGCGGAGAGCGCGGCTACTTGCCGTTGCGCCTCACATCGATGAAAAGAGAGAGCGTGAAGGCAGCAGCGACTCCGATGCCGAGGCAGACCGTAAGGACGCCCTGGTTGTAGGAGCCGCCACCGACGATCGCCGCACCCACCGCGAGAACCGACACGATGGCGACCGCGATCTTCCAGTCGTCACCGATCAGGAAGTCGTACCAGAACTGTCCGAAACCCTTGAGGAAACGCATGAATCAGACCTCCTGGCTGACGTTGGCGTGGGTCGCAACGCGGCGAGGGGCGGGCACGCGAAGCGCTGAGACAAGGACGCGGCTGAGGGCGAACCAGCCGACCAGCAGCGCGATCAGGATGAGGTCCTTGCCCGGCCATTCCAGGCTGTCGCCACTGGTGCTGAAGATGCCCAGGCCCTCAATCGCCCAGAACGACCCGAAGGTGGCGAGCAGCAGAGCCACGCCGTACTTGAGCGTGTTCTCGGGGACCTTGGTCAACGGCGTGCGCAGTACAACGGCGAGGATCAACACCACCACGGCTGCGCTGACCGCGCCGGCGATGGCAACCGGCATGTTCTTCGCGTTGAGCCCGAAGGTGATGACGATGAAGACCACCTCGACGCCCTCCAGGAATACACCCTTGAAGGAGACGACGAACGAGAACCAGTCGAGGCCGAACCGCTGCTCGGAACCCGCGGCGCGAGCGGCCGCGGCCTCCTTCTCGAAGATCTCGGCCTCGTCGTGCATGGCCTTGCGGCCCGACGACCGCAGAATCGCCTTGCGCATCCACTGCAGTCCGAAGATCAACAGCAGTGAGCCGATCGCCAGCTGCAGGGCGGCTTCCGGCAGCCAGTCGGCCAGGGCATAGCCGGCGGCTGCGGTGAACAGAGTGAGCGCGACCAGCGCTGCGCCGACTCCCCAGAGGGTGGATCGCCAACTGCGCGTCATGCCCATCGCGAGGACGATCGTCAGTGCCTCAACCATCTCCACGAGGGCGGCCGCGAATGTCGCGGCTGCGAGGCTCCAGACTGCACTTGATCCCATGGTCTCCATGTCTTTCCGAAGGGGTGGGCGACGGTCCGCTTCTCGGTTCGGGAGCGCCGCTGAGGTCCGCCTATCCAAACATGATCCGGACAGAATGTCTATCGCATGACACTTTGTCACCCAGCCGAAAGGGACTCCGACGGGGCCGCATGGGTTAATGTCTCAGGCATAGATAAAACGTCTAACGGAGGCGAGACCATGCTGAACACCCCCGAGTTCCAACTGCGCGACGAGCAGGTCATCCGGCGACTGATCGACGAGCAGGGCTGGGCCACGATGGTCAGCGTCGTTGACGGGGTGCCGGTGCTCTCCCATCTGCCGATCCTGTTGGAGTCCGAGCGCGACGGGATCAGCGTGGTCGGACATCTCGGGCGGCCCGATGACCGGCACCACCGCCTGGGGGAGGGTGAGATCACCTTGGTGGTCTACGGCCCGCACGGATACGTGTCGCCCAGCTGGTACGGGGTCGGCGGCTACGTGCCGACCTGGAACTACGTCGTCGCGCACCTGAGCGGTCGCCCCGAGGTCCTGGGTCCCGAGGAGACCTTCGAGGTGCTTCGGCGCACCTGCGATCACCACGAGAGCCGCCGGCCACAGCCCTGGCACCTGGAGGACGAGGAGACCTACGCGCGACGCATCGCGGGAGCGACCGCTGGGTTCCGACTGGTCGCCACGCGGATCGAGGCGAAGTCGAAGCTCAGCCAGGACAAGCCCGCGGACGTCGCGCACCGGGTCGCCGTCGCGCTGGACGATGACCCGGTGCACGCCAATCCCGCGCTCGCACGCGCGATGCGAGCGGTCCTCAGCGAACGCTGACT
>JBQCDC010000323.1:0-2466 GCA_051961575.1 Marmoricola sp. | reverse complement strand
ACAGCACGCCGTCGGCGTACTGCACGACGGCGACCGAACGGCCGCGCGCGATTCCCTTCCGCGCGAAATCAGCGCGATCCTTCATCAGCTGCTCAGGTGAGACGTAGAACGGCATGCTCATGACGCGGCTCCCCCGTTCAGCGGCGCGTGCGGGCCATCAGGGCTCTGGAGGCGTCCCGCGACAACGCGGTCGGCCACCTCGCCGACGGCGGCGTCGCTGAGTCGCTGTTGGCCGCTGGACGTGATGACGTGGACCACCGGGAAGATCCGGCGGGTGAGGTCGGGACCTCCAGTGGCGGAGTCGTCGTCGGCCGCGTCGTAGAGCGCCTGCACGAGGACCTCGACGGCCGCATCGGAGCTCAGACCCTGGCGGTACAGCTTCTTCAGCGACCCGCGTGCGAACACTGAGCCGGAACCCACCGCGTGGAAGTCCGTCTCCTCGTAGCGGCCGCCGGTGACGTCGTAGCTGAAGATCCGACCTCGACCCGTGGCCAGGTCCGCTCCGACGAACAGCGGGACGACCGCGAGGCCCTGCATGGCGAGGCCGAGGTTGCCGCGGATCAGGCTGGCCAAGCGGTTGGCCTTACCGTCCATGGAGAGCGTCGTGCCCTCGATCTTCTCGTAGTGCTCGAGCTCGGTCTGGAACAGGCGCACGAGCTCGATAGCGAGACCTGCCGTGCCTGCGATGCCGACCGCCGAGTACTCATCAGCGGCGAACACCTTCTCGATGTCGCGCTGCGCGATCATGCTGCCCATCGTGGCGCGGCGGTCGCCGGCGATCACGACACCGCCGTCGAAGGTGGCCGCGACGATCGTGGTGCCGTGCGGCGCCAGGCCGTCGGCGTTGGCGGTGGTGGGGCTCATCCGAGACGTGACCAGATCGGGAGCGACTTGCGTGAGGAAGTCCGCGAACGACGGCGACCCCGGGGCGAAGAACGCGGCGGCGAGTCGCGCGTCGGAAGGACTGCTCACTGGCCGCCCTTTTGGACGAACGACTTCACGAAGTCCTCGGCGTTCGTCTCCAGGACGTTGTCGATCTCGTCGAGGATCGCGTCGATGTCCTCGTCGAGCTGCTCCTTGCGCTCGGCGAGCGTGGCCTCGTCCTCCGTTGCCGGAGCCTCAACCTCTTCGGCCTCCTCGGACCCACTGGACCGATGCGGCTGCTTGTGTTCTTGCGCCATATAAGGAACTTAGCGGGTAAGCGCCTCAATCAAAGCCTGTCCGCTCGAAGAACGGTCGATGAGATCACCGACGTGTGCCTTCGTGCCGCGCAGCGGATCGCCGGTGGGGATGCGCTGAAGGGTCGCGTGACCAGGAACGTCGAAGATGACGGAGTCCCAGGAAGCGGCCGCGATCTCGTCGGCGAACTTCGCCAGGCAGCGACCTCGGAAGTAGGCACGGGTGTCCTCGGGTGGCTCGGTCACCGCGCGCGCGATCTCCTCGTCGGTGACCAGACGCTTCATGCGACCTCGGGCCACCAGCCGCTGGTAGAGGCTGCGTTCGGGTCGCAGATCGCTGTACTGGAGGTCGATCAGTGCGAGCTTCGCACTGCTCCACTCCAGGTCGTCGCGGTCCCGATACGACTCCAGCAGCTTCAGCTTGGCCACCCAGTCCAGCTGATCGGCGCACTCCATCGGGTCGCGCTCGAGCTTGGTCAGCACCGACTCCCAGGTGGCGAGGACCTCGCGCGTCTGGGGGTCCACGTCGTAGCCGTACTTGTGCGCAACGTACTTAGCCGCCATGTTGTGGAACTCCCACTGGAGCTGCAGCGCTGTCATCGAGCGCCCGTCGGTCAGCTCCACCTGGTGCTTCAGGGTGTAGTCGTGCGACACCGCGCGCAGCGAGGCGACCGGGGTTGCCAGGCTCAGCGGATCGTCGAGGAATCCGTCCTCGATCATGGCCAGCACGAGCGCCGTGGTCCCCAGCTTGAGGTAGATCGACGTCTCGGCGAGGTTCGCGTCGCCGATGATCACGTGCAGACGCCGATACCGGTCGGGATCCGCATGCGGCTCGTCGCGCGTGTTGATGATCGGGCGCTTGAGGGTGGTCTCAAGACCGACCTCGACCTCGAAGAAGTCGGCCCGCTGCGTGAGCTGGAAGCCATGTCCCAGCCCGTCCTGGCCGATGCCCACCCGTCCGGATCCACACACCACCTGGCGAGACACGAAGAAGGTCGTCAGGTAGCGGACGAGGTCGGCGAAGGGCGTCGCCCGCTTCACCAGGTAGTTCTCGTGCGAGCCGTAGGAGACGCCCTTGTTGTCGGTGTTGTTCTTGTACAGGACGATCGGCTCGCCGCTCCTCCCGGCAAGTTGGGCGGCCTCGAGTGCGATGAGCTCCCCCGCCTTGTCCCAGATCACGCCATCCCGCGGGTTGGTGACCTCCGGCGAGGAGTACTCGGGGTGGGCGTGGTCGACATACAGCCGCGCGCCGTTGGTGAGGATGAGGTTCGCGAGGCCGTTGTCCTCG
>JBQCDC010000322.1:0-10030 GCA_051961575.1 Marmoricola sp. | reverse complement strand
GTCCCGCTCTTCGCCACTCTTGAACACGCGACTCCCCTTCCGTCAGGACTCGAACCCCAGGCCTACCTTGTCGAGCGTGCGCAACCACAGGTTGCGACGACCCTCGTGAAGGTCCGCCTGGGCGAGCGACCAGCGTGTCGTCTGGATGCCGACCGACGCAAGAGGTTCCGGCGGGAAGGGGAACGGCTTGGTCCGCACCATCTCGAGCTCGGTCCGCTCGGTCGGCTTGCCCGCGAGCTTGTCGAGCATGACCTGGGCACCGAAGCGCGTGGCCCCCACACCGAGACCCGTGTATCCCAGCGCGTACGCCACCCGGCCCGAATAGGCCGTCCCGAAGAACGCGCAGAACCGCGTGCAGGTGTCGACCGCGCCACCCCATTGGTGACTGAAGCCCAAGCCCTCGAGTTGCGGGAACGTCTCGAAGAACTGCCGCGACAGCATCGAGAAGGTCTCGGGTCGCTGGTCGTACTCGGGCCGAACGCGACGGCCGTAGTGGTAGATCGGGTCGTAGCCGCCCCAGAGGATCCGGTTGTCGGCGGTCAGCCGGTAGTAGTGGAACTGGTTGGCGCAGTCCGCGAGTCCCTGCCGTCCGCGCCATCCGATCGAGTCCATCTGCGCGTCGCTGAGTGGCTCAGTCATCAGGGCGTAGTCGTAGACAGGGACGGTGTGGAATCGCAACCGCCGCAGCAGCGGCCGGAAGACGTTGGTCCCGAGTGCCGCCTGATCGGCGCGGACCACGCCCGCTGCCGTGCGCACCGCAATGCCGCTGCCGTCGCGTTCCAGGCCGAGAGCGGGCGTGCCTTCGAAGATGCGCACACCCAGCGACTCCGCCGCTCGCGCCAAGCCCCACGCCAGTCGCGCGGGGTCCAAGATCGCGACCGAATCGGGGCGGAGGCTGCCGGCGAGGTAGGTCGGCGAGTGCACCTCGGCCTGAACGGCCGCCTGATCCAGGAAGATCCCGTCGGCCTCACGCAGGTCCTCGATCTGGTGCGGCGCCACGGCGATGTCGATCTCACCGGTCCGCTCGAAGTGGCAGTCGATGTCGTAGCGCTTGATGGTCGCCTCGATGCCGTCGAGGTTGGCGACGCCCAGGCGCTGCAGCTCGTCGTACTCGTTCGGCCAACGCTCGCGCCCGTTGCCCTCGCCGTGGGTCAGGCTGGCGTCGCAGAAGCCGCCGTTACGTCCGGATGCCGCCCAGCCGATGCGCTCCGCCTCGAGCAGGATCACCTCGCGGCCGGGGTCAGCCTCCTTGGCGAGAAGGGCGGTCCAGAGACCCGAGTAGCCGCCACCGACCACGACCAGATCGCACCGCGCGTCCCCCTTGAGTGGAGGACGCGCGGCGGGACGGTCGTTGGTGTCGAGCCAGAAGACCTCGGGTCGAGCATGGGCGAGTGCAGCGTCACTCATTGCGATGGATCTGCTCGCCGGTCTCGGGGTCGATCGCGGTGGCGCCGGGAGGCAGGTTCGAGAGGTCCGGCGCGATGACGGTGTACTCGGTGACATCGGGAAGGCGGACGTGTCCGCGGACATCGGGCTGACCGTCGGCCAGAACGAGATCCCGGTGGCTGCTCATGCGAAGCGTCGCACCCTGGAAGTATCCAGGTGAGACGACCCACTGAATCGCCAAGAAGACGAAGCCGGCGAGCAGCGACACGATGCCGACCACGGTCACGGCTCCGATGCCGAAGATCGTCACGTTCTTACCGTTGTTGTCCTGCAGGTAGTCCACGGCGGCGTAGGTCTTCACCGCGTAGATGAACATGACCAGCAGGAAGACGCCTCCCACCAGTGGAATGAGCCCGCGGACGACGAAGTGCCGGAACGAGTCGACGATGCTGTGCCGGTAGAACCACACACATGCGAAGCCGGTGAGGCCGTAGTAGAAGGCGATCTGCAGACCGATCGCGCCGATCAGCGCGCTGAGCAGGCTTGAGCTGATGAGCGTGAGCAGCAAGTAGAAGGCGATCGAGACCAAGCCCATGCCGATGGTCGCCCAGGTCGGCGTCAGGTACTTCTTGTGGATCTGCGCGAACTTGGCAGGGATCGCCTTGTAGACGCCCATCGAGAGGGCAGTACGGGCGGTCGGCAGGATCGTGGTCTGGGTCGATGCGGCCGACGAGGTCAGGATCGAGATCGCGAGCAGGGTCAGACCCACGTGTCCGATCCAACTCGATCCGTAGAGCGTCGGCCCGATAGCACTGAACACATCCGCGGCATTGTTCGCATTCCCCAGGCCGATGCCCTTGTCTCCGGTCCCTGCGAAGGCGACGGTCGCGATGGAGACGAGCACGTAGATGAGGAGCAGCAGAACCGTCGAGATGACTGCGGCTCGACCCGGCGTCCTCCCGGGGTCGTCGGCTTCCTCGTTGGTGGCAACGGCGGTGTCCCAGCCCCAGTAGATGAACACGGCGAGCAGGACGGCAGAGGCCATCACCGACATCGACATGTGATTCGGCCACAGCCAGGACAGCGACGGGTGCACCGAGCCATTCGGGCCGTGGCCGCTGTAGACCTTGGCCAGCGCAACGACGGCAAACGTGACGAGCGTGACGATCTCGATGCCGAGGAGCGCGTACTGGATGCGCGCGGACACCTCGATGCCGCGGTAACAGATGTACGTCATGACCGCGATCCAGATGATGCCGGCCGTCGTCGACCAGAACGTCGAGCTATCGAGCGTGTTGTGGATCCCCAGCTCATTGGCGAGCGTGAACGAGTACGAACCGGCGATCTGCGCCAGGTTCGCCATCACGATGACGTCGGAGATGATGATTCCCCAGCCGCCCATCCAACCGACGACCGGCCCGAACGCCCGAGTCGCCCAGGTGAACGTCGTGCCGCAGTCCGGCTCGGCCTCGTTCAGCTCCTTGTAGGCCACCGCGATGAAGTACATCGGGATGAAGGCAAGCAGCATGATCGCGGGCGCCTTGAAGCCGGCGCCGGTGGCGACCACGAAGCCCAGCGTCGCGGCGAGCGAGTAAGCCGGGGCCGTCGAGGCGATACCGATAACAACACTGCCGACGAGACCGAGCGCGCCGCCCTTGAGCCCCTTCGACTCCGACTGCTGAGCGCCGGGAGCTATCGCGGTGGTGGACATAGAACCTCGCATGGGTTTGAATGGCGTACAAATGTGACCCCGGCCACTATGCGCCACGGTTACAACTAAGGTCAAGGGGTGAGTTCGGAAAAGTTGACTCGACAGAAGCGACGCTTCGACGGGTTGCGCGAGGATGTGCTCGACGCGGCCTGGGACCTCCTTGTCGAACGAGGGTTGGCTGATCTCACTCTCGCCGAACTCGGTCGGCGCGTCGACACCAGCGCAGGCCACCTGCTGTACCACTTCGGCAGCAAGGACGAGCTGCTCCTGGAGGCCCTCCGTCGCAGCGAGAGCCAGCTTTGGGACCGGTGGCAGCTGCAGCGGGCCGAGGGCGCCTCGTTCCAGGACAACTTCCGCCTGTTCTGCGCTCAGTTCATGCCCGTGGGCATCGGAGATCCGCGATGGCTGATCTGGGTCGAGCTCTGGCCGCGCCTGCTGCGCGTGGAGGAGCTGCGCCCATCGTTCAACGCGCTGGATGACGTGTGGCGGGTCGAGCTGGCCGACCTCCTGACCGAAGCCGGCGTCGCTGAACCTGAGCCGCTCGCGCGTCGCATCTGCTGGCTCCTGGACGGGCTCTCGGTCTCGATCGTGATCGGTGAGGACGCGGCCAACGTGCCCGACGCGATCGAGCACGCGATCGCCCTGCTCCCCGAGGAGCTCCGGGCGACGTTCTGATCAGCGGCGTTCGAGCCAGCGGATCAGCCAGGGCGTCTCGTCGTCGAGGTGCTTGACCCGTCCGAACTCATGCCACGCACCCTCGTCGAACGCGGGATAGTGCGTGTCACCCTCGGGCTCGATCTGAACTTCGGTGAGGATCTGATGGGTGGCATGCGGCATGGCGACCTCGTACACCGCTGCTCCCCCACCGATGTTGATGATGTCGTCGAGGTCCGCGGCGATCTTGAGCGCCTCGTCGATCGACGTGGCCATCAGCACTCCCTGGTAGGACCACGAAGGATCGCGCGTCAGGACGATGCTCTGCCGATCCGGCAACGGCTTGCCGATCCCCTCGAACGTCGTGCGGCCGAGGATCAGCGGGTGTCCGACGGTCACCGACTTGAAGTGCGCGAAGTCGGCAGGGATGCGCCACGGGATCTTGCCGTTGTTTCCGATCACCCCGTTGCGCGCACGGGCGGCCACCATGATCACCCTCATACGGAGATGGGGGCCTTGATGACCGGGTACGGGTCGTAGCCGAGGATCTCGATGTCCTCGAGCTCGAATGCATCGAGCTCGGTCACCGCAGGGTTGAGCTTGAGCGTCGGCAGCGCGCGCGGCTCGCGCGTCAGCTGCTCACGCGCCTGGTCGAGGTGGTTCAGATACAGGTGCGCGTCGCCGAGGGTGTGCACGAAGTCGCCCGGCTTGAGCCCGGTCACCTGCGCGACCATCTGGGTCAGCAGCGCGTAGGACGCGATGTTGAACGGGACTCCGAGGAAGACGTCGGCCGAGCGTTGGTAGAGCTGGCAGCTGAGCCGCCCGTCGGCCACGTAGAACTGGAACATCGCGTGGCAGGGAGCCAAGGCCATCTGCGGAATGTCCGCGACGTTCCAAGCCGACACGATGTGTCGTCGCGAGTTCGGGTCGCGTCGGATCTGTTCGATGACCTGCTTGATCTGGTCGAGGTGCTCACCGTTGGGCGCCGGCCAGGACCGCCACTGGTAGCCGTAGACCGGTCCGAGATCGCCGTTCTCGTCCGCCCACTCGTCCCAGATCGTGATGCCGCGCTCCTGAAGCCAGCGCACGTTGGTGTCGCCGCGGAGGAACCACAGCAGCTCGCCGAACACCGACCGCGTGTGGATCTTCTTGGTGGTGACCAGGGGGAAGCCCTGGCTCAGGTCGAACCTCATCTGGTGACCGAACACGGACAGCGTGCCTGTGCCGGTGCGATCGCCCTTCTCGATGCCTTCGTCAAGAATCCGCTGCACGAGATCGAGGTAGGCGCGCATGCCCTGAGGCTACCGTTGCCGCATGATCAAGGTCCTCAGCGGCACCGTGTGCGTTGTCGCTGCGTTCGCGTTGTCGGCCTGCGGCTCGTCCGCGCCCAGTGCGGCCGACACCGCCACGGCCTCGCTGAAGGCTGAGCTCCTCCAGCAGTCAGCCTCCTCGGCGAGCCCGTTCACGTTCACCGACTCGCAGGCCCAGTGCACCGCCAGCCGCGTGGTCAGCACAGTCGGCACCTCGGCGCTCCAGCACTACGGCCTGGTCAACGCCGAGAACAAGGCCACCAAGAAGACCCTCGACGACACCACCCTGTCGGCCAAGGACGCCACCACCGTGGTGAACGCGATCATCGACTGCCTCGGCTCGAGCAACTTCACCCGTGCTCTGACCGACGCGGTCAGCAAGGACATCAAGGGCACCAAGACCGCGACCCAGCGCGCCTGCCTCGAGAGCAAGCTCACGGCCGCGACCCTCAAGCCGATGCTCATCGCCACGCTGAGCGGCGATCAGACCGAGGCGCAGACCTTCGGGCAGAGCCTCCTGTCCTGCATGAGTCTCACATGAGCGCTACGACCTGCCGGCTGGCGTGGCCCCAGGACGCCGAGGCGATCGCGGACGTCCAGGTGGCGGCCTGGCGTCGCTCGTACGTCGGCCTGCTTCCCGACGAGGTACTGGCCGGGCTGGATCGCGACTCTCTCGTCAGCGCCTGGCGTCAGGAGATCGCTCGGCCGGCCGAGGCCCGCCAGCGCATCCTGGTCGCCCTCGAGGAGGACCAGATCGTGGGCTACGTGCTGACCGCGCCCGCAGCCGACCCGGATTGCAGCCCCGCCACCGACGGTGAGATCGACGACCTCACCGTGCACGGCGATCACGAGAAGACCGGCCACGGATCGCGCCTGCTCCATGCCGCCATCGACACGCTACGTGCGGACAGGTTCGAGCGCGCGATCGTCTGGCTCACGAGCACCGACGACGCGCGCAGGGCGTTCCTCACCGAATCCGGCTGGGCCGCGGACGGCGCCCATCGCACGTTGGACCTCAACGACGACGGCAAGGTCCTCGTGAATCAGGTGCGGTTGCACACCGACCTGACGGTCACAGCTCCATAAAGGCCTCGAGCCCGACCGTCAGGCCGGGGTTGGCGGCGATGCTACGAATCCCGAGCAGGACGCCGGGCACGAAGGACGCACGGTCCATGGTGTCGTGGCGGATGGCCAGGGTCTCCCCAGCCGATCCGAACACGACCTCCTGCGACGCGATCATGCCGCGCACCCGAAGGCCGTGGACCCGCACGCCCTCGACGTCGGCGCCGCGTGCGCCCTCGAGACCGGTCGACGTGGCGTCGGGCATCGGGCCGAGCCCGGCGTCGCGTCGGGCAGCCGCGATCATCTGCGCCGTGCGCGTGGCCGTTCCGGAGGGCGCGTCGGCCTTGGTCGGGTGGTGGAGCTCGATGACCTCCGCGGACTCGTAGAACCGAGCGGCCTCCTGGGACCACCGCATCATCAGGATCGCGCCGATGGAGAAGTTGGGCGCGATGAGCACACCGGAGCGTGGGCTGTCGCCCAGCGCCTCACGCAAGGTGGCCAGGCGCTCGTCGGTGAACCCCGTGGTGCCGACGACGGCGTTGATGCCGTGCTCGATGCAGAAGAGCAGGTTGGGCATCACGACGTCGGGGTGCGTGAAGTCGACGATGGTCTCGACTCCAGCGGAGAGCAGCGTGTCGAGCGAGTCTCCGGCATCGATGCGGGCCACAAGCTCGACACCGTCGGCGGCCTCGACTCCCGTGCAGATCTCACGACCGACCTTGCCCAGCGCGCCGAGCACGCCCACCTTGATAGTCACCGCCCAAGGCTATCTAGGATCAAGCCATGGCGATCGTCCACCGCACGACCCTGACCCCCAGCAAGCTGGAACTCCTCGAGACGTGGCTGCCTCGCCAGGAGTGGGCCGAAGGCACCGGAAGCCCGACGCTGGTCGGCTCGTACCGCTTCGACGACCCCGCCGGAGAGGTCGGGATCGAGGGACTGTTGGTGGAGACCGAGATCGGACTCCTCCACGTTCCGATGAGCTACCGCGCGGCACCGCTCGAGGGCGCTGAGGCTCATCTGATCGGCACGATGGAGCACGGCGTGCTCGGTCAGCGCTGGGCCTACGACGGCGAGTTCGACCCGGTCTGGCGGACCGCCGTCCTCGAGGCGATCTTCACCGGCGGCACGAACGCGGAGCTCCAGGTCGAGGTCGACGGCGAGATCGTCGGCACCGCCGACCCCGCCGTTCGTGTGCTGGGTACGGGCTCAGGCAGCGTTCCGAGCCATGCAGCGCTGCACATCGCCCGACGGATCGGGGATTCCATCGGGGGCGACGAGCAGCTCAATGGCACCTGGGCGACCGGACACGGCGTCCTCGCCTCCGGCTCGCGCCTCTAGGCCGCAGGCCCGACCAGCGCGAGCGACTGCGGCCTGGTGTAGATCTCGCGCGCCAGCTTGCTCACGTCATCGAGCGTGACGGCTGCGATGCGGTCGAGCACCTCGTCCACCGAGAGCAGGGTGCTCTGGAAGAGCTCCGACTCGCCCAGGCGCGACATCCGCGACCCGGTGTCCTCCAGCCCGAGCACGAGTCCGCCGCGCAACTGCCCCTTGCCGCGCGCGAGCTCCTCCTCGGTGATGCCACCAGCGGCCACCAGTGCGAGCTGCTCGCGCACGACCGTCAGGAGCTCAGGGGCCTTCTCGGGCAAGGTGCCCGCATTGACGCCGACCACGCCGGCGTCGGAGTAGCTGGATGCGAAGGAGTAGACCGCGTAGGCAAGCCCCCGCACCTCGCGGACCTCTTGGAACAGGCGCGACGACGACCCACCACCGACGGCGGCGTTCAGGACTCCGAGCGCGTGCCGCCGCGGGTCCGAGCGGGTGATGCCGCCCATGCCGAGCACGAGGTTGACCTGCTCGAAGGCGCGCGAGACCCGAACCTCGCCGACCTTCGCGCTGCGCGAACGTGCCGCCACACGCGGCAGCTTCGGCGTCGCCTGCGTGGTCAGGAACTGGTTGCGGGCGAAGGCCTTTCGCACCCGGCGCACGACGTCCGCGTGGTCGATGTTCCCCGCGACCGCGACCGTCATCGCCTCCGCGCGGTAGCGGGTCCGGTAGTAGCGATTGATCTGGGTGCGGGTGAGCGCACGAATGGACTCGGCCGTGCCGGCAATCGGCTTCGCGATCGGGCTGCCCTCCCACACCGTCTGCGCGAAGAGGTTGTGCGCGACGTCGTCGGGGTCGTCGTCGTGCATCGCGATCTCGTCGAGGATGACCTCGCGCTCCGCCTCGACGTCCTCGGGCGTGACCAGCGACGACGTGAGCATGTCGCCGAAGATGTCGATGGTCATCGGAAGGTCCTCGTCGAGAACCTTCGCGTGGTAGCAGGTGTACTCCTTGGCCGTATAGGCGTTGAACTCCCCGCCGACCGTGTCCATCGCGACCGAGATGTCCATCGCGGAGCGCTCGGGAGTGCCCTTGAAGAGCAGGTGCTCGAGGAAGTGCGAAGCACCGTGCAGCGCGGGCGACTCGTCACGGGAGCCGACACCGACGAAGACGCCCACGGACACCGATCGCACGCTCGGGATCGCCTCGGTGATCACGCGCAGACCGCCGGGGAGGACGGTGCGCCGAACGCCTGGAATCAGCGCGATGCTGCTGCCCGGCGCCTGTTCTGCTGCAAGCTTCTTCAACGAGGTTCCCTTCATGAACGGCAGAAAATGTAACGCAATTCGACCGTCCCCCCTTCCTCGTGATGGAGTTGCCCGCGTGAGTGGGGCGCCGGGGGTTGATCGCTCGCACTCCGGATTGGCATCGCTGAGCCTGCTCGCGATGGCGGCTGCCTGGGGCTCGACCTTCTTCCTGATCCACGACCTGCTCACTCGGGTACCGGTGCTCTCGTTCCTCGCCGTCCGCTTCGCGATCGCATCGGTCGTCCTCCTCGCCCTCGCGCCGCGTGCGATCGGACGCCTGAGCCCCGAGAAGCGCAAGCACGCGCTGATCCTCGGATGCCTCTACGGGCTCGCTCAGATCCTGCAGACATGGGGATTGGGACACACGTCAGCGAGCGTCTCGGGCTTCATCACCGGGATGTACGTGGTCTTCACCCCGATCCTCGGCGCCACGCTCCTCCGTCACCGCATCCACGGACGGTCGTGGCTCGCCACGGGCTTCGCGCTCGCAGGCCTTGGTGTCCTGACCCTCAGCGGTGTGTCCATCGGGTTCGGCGAGGCGGTGACCCTGGTCGCGGCCATGCTCTACGGCCTTCACATCGTCGGCCTCGGAGCCTGGTCCACCCACTCCGATGCGATCGGGATGTCGGTGATCCAGATCCTCGTGATCACAGCGATCTGCAGCGTCGCGGCGATCCCGGAGGGCTTCAAGCTGCCCCACCGCACCGACGATTGGCTCGCCGTCGTCTACATGGCCGTCATCGCCGGAGCGCTGGCCCTGCTCGGCCAGACCTGGGCACAAGCTCACCTAGCACCGACGCGCAGCGCGATCATCATGAGCATGGAGCCCGTTTTCGCCGCCCTCCTCGCGGTCGTCTTCGGCGGCGAGACGCCAACAGCCCGCCTGGTGATAGGCGGGCTGTTGGTCGTTGCGGCTATGCAGTTGGCTGAGGCCTAAGGGGTTTCGTGACGCA
Organism: Marmoricola sp.; assembly: GCA_051961575.1. GTDB lineage: Bacteria > Actinomycetota > Actinomycetes > Propionibacteriales > Nocardioidaceae > Marmoricola. The sequence continues at coordinate 321 of JBQCDC010000322.1, read as the reverse complement.
GGCTCACGCCTGCTCCTCAACCTCCGCCTCGGCCGGGGCGTCTTCGCCCTCGACCACGGGGATCAGGGAGAGCTTGCCGCGGTCGTCGATCTCGGCGATCTGGACCTGGAGCTTCTGGCCGACCTCGAGCACGTCCTCGACGTTCTCGACGCGCTTGCCACCGGCGAGGCCACGCAGCTTGCTGATGTGCAGCAGGCCGTCCTTGCCCGGGAGCAGCGACACGAAGGCACCGAAGTTGGTGGTCTTCACGACGGTGCCCAGGTAGCGCTCGCCGACCTCGGGCATCGTCGGGTTGGCGATCGCGTTGACCATGGCGCGAGC